>JBDTNR010000001.1:0-42833 GCA_039933655.1 Betaproteobacteria bacterium
ATGCTGCAGGTGCCGCCGCCGGCGTGGGACGACGTGACGCTGCGCACCGCCGAGCACGAGCTCGCACGCGCACTGGGGCCGATGGCGAAGCTGATCGTCCGGCGCGCGGCGTCGCAGACCAACGACCGCGCGGAGCTGTGCTCGATCCTGTCCGGCAACATCGTCGATCCGGACGCGCGCCGGCAGTTCGTCGCCGCGTTCAATCAAGGCGGCAGCGGCGTACGCACGGGTGCAACCGGCGGCTCGGGCGCGCATGCGACGGGATCGAATGCGTCCGTATCCGGCCGCACGCGCAGCGCCGGTGCGGCCAGCGTGCCCGGCGGCACACTGCACGCGAGCGCGATGGGCACGCTGTCCGCGCCGCTCGAGCAGGCGTTCGTCGACCTCGTCACCGCGCGGCTTGCCGTCTATCTGGGCCCGATCGCGCAGATCGTCACGAAAAAGGCGGCGCGCGGCGCGCGCAGCCGCAGCGAGTTCGTGCAGCGGGTGGCCGACAACCTGGGGACGCAGGAGCGCGCGGCGTTCCTGCGCGAGTTCGGATACGGCGAGAGCTGATCTTAGGGGTCAGAGCCGTAATCATCGGCAGGCTCCTTCGGTGGCTTGCCCCCCTTTCGAGCCGATGGTTACGGCTCTGACCCCTAAGGACGGATGACAATGCCGCAGGCAAACGGCTTGTACGAGTTGAACGAGATCTCGAAGCGCCGTCCCAGCTCGTCCGTGATCTCGCGCCCGCCGATCGGCTGCGACGCCGCGATGCCCAGCGCCATCGCCGCCTGGCTGGCATCGAGGCCCAGCAGCCGCGCGCGCGCCGCCGCCGCGCCGAGCATGCCGGTGGAACCGGTGATGTGCCAGCCACGGTCGTAGTGTTCGGGGTAGATCATGTTGCAGTCGCGGTACGAGACGTCGATGCCGAGTACGAGCGCATCGATCAGCTCGCGTCCGCTGGTGCCCGTGTGCTCGCCGAGCGCCAGCGCGGCCGAGGCGCTCGGCGCGACCGAGGAGAGGCATGGCAGAATGAGTAATGGCCGACCGTCATATTCCGCTGAGCTTGGCGGGTACAGGCGACGCGCACGCGATCGCGGTGATGTCGCGTGACCTCATCGAGGCGGGACTCGGATGGGAATACCGGCCCGAACGCGTCGCGAAGATGATCGGCCACCCCGATACCGTCAGCCTCGTGGCGCGCGACCTGCCGCAGCTTGCCGGCTTCGCGCTGATGTCGTTCGGGGACGAGCGCGCGCATCTGGTGCTGCTCGCCGTGGGTCCGCATCATCAGCGGCGCGGCATCGCGCGGATGATGGTCGACTGGCTCGTCGAGTCCGCACTGACGGCCGGCATGGCATCGATCCACGTGGAGCTGCGGGCGGGCAATGCTGCCGCGTTCGCGCTTTATCGCGGCGCCGGGTTCGCGGAGACGTTGCGGGTGCCCGGATACTATCGCGGCCGCGAGGCGGCGGTCCGGATGCTGCGGCTCCTGCGGTCGCCGACGGCGGCATTACCCGCATGGCAACCGCCAACGCTCGACCGCCGCTGACGGCGCGTTCTCGCGCAGGCGATGCGCGGGCGATGCGCAGGCGATACGCAGGCGATGCTGTCGGACAGAGGGCGACCGCGCCGGTGGCCACGGCGCTTTAGGCCGCGTAGAAGTAGTCCACCATCCGCGCGATCTGTCCGCGCATCATTTCGCGGCCGTACACCGTCGTGCAGCCGCATTGCTCGGCGAGCGCCAGCAGCGGCGTGCGCTCCGGCTTGACGATCGCATCGAACACGACGATGTCGCGCGGCAACGCGGTGATTGCCAGCGGCAGGCGGGCGTCGTCGAGCATTCCGACGGGCGATGCGTTGAGGAAGATGTCGATGTCCGCAGTCGTGGGTGGGCCGGCGGCGACCTCCACCGCGGGATTGGCGTGCGCCACTCTCGCCGCCAGCGCGCTCGCGCGATCGCCGTCGACGTCGAAGATGCGCAGCGACGCCGGTTGCTCGGCGCCGATCGCCGCGGCCATCGCCGAGCCGGCACCGCCGGCGCCGAGCAGCATGACGCGCCGGCCGCGAAACGGGATACCGCGGCGGCCGAAGGCTTCGACGCATCCCGATCCGTCGAAGATATCGCCCCGCCAGCGGCCGTCGGCGCCGCGCGCGAGCGCGTTGACGGCGCCCACGACCTGCGCCTGCACGCCAAGCTCGTCGGCCAGCGCGCATGCGCGCGCCTTGTATGGGATGGTGAACACGAACCCGCCCAGGTTGCGCAATCGCATCAGCGCCGGCAGGCACGCGTCGAAATCCTCCGGCAGGACGTGCAGCGGCACCAGCACCGCGTCGTGACCGCGGCCGACGAGCTCGGCGGTGATCATTTCCGGAGACCGCACCTGTTCGATCGGATGCCCGACGATGCCGAAGAGCCGCGTCTTGCCGGATACGTAGTCGACCTGGTCGGTGTGCGTCATCGTCATCGCCGCTTTGCGCGCGGATGGTAGCATCCGCGTTCGCCGCCGTCCCCTGCTGCCGGAGTTGCCGCATGTTTTCCCGCTCGCTCGCCGCCTTCCATTTCGCGAATCCGGAGACCCCGATCGCCTTGCGGCCGGCCGGCCCGATCGGCAGCCCCCGGCGCATTGACCGTGTTCTACTTCGCGGAATGGAGCGGCAACCGTCATGAACGTCACCTTCGATCTCGACCGGGCCGCGCACGAGCTCTACGACGCACAGGGGCGCCGCTTCGACGCAATGACGCGGACGTGGACGTTCGTGCGTTCGGCTGAAAAGAGTGCTGCGTGCGAGAAGGTGGACGCATTGGCGGCCGTCGCCTGGCTGCAGAAGGAGAGCGAGCATGCGCTGCGCGTTCCGATCGGTGTCATCGGGCCCCGCGACGCATCGTCCGCGCAACTCGTCGCTGCGTTGCGCGTTGGTGAGTTGCTCGCCGATTGCGGCTTCATCGTAATCTGCGGCGGCCGGCACGGAGTGATGCAGTCGGTCTGCGAAGGGGTCAAGCGCGTCGGGGGGATGTCGATCGCCCTGCTGCCGGATACGGACATTTCGCATGCCAATTCGTTCGTCACCGTCGCGCTCGCCACCGGCATCGGCGAGGCGCGCAATGCGCTGCTCGCGAGCGCGTCGCTCTGCCTGATCGCCATCGGCGACAGCTTCGGCACGCTGTCCGAAGTGGCGTTGGGACGACAGTTCGGCAAGCCGGTGATCGGGCTCGAAGGCGCCGCGCAGGTCGACGGCGTGGTGCACGCCGGATCGCCGCAGGAAGCGGTGACGATCGTGGCCAAGGCGGTCCTGGGCGTCACCGGCTAAGGGATTTTGTCCGGCGCCGCGGCGGCCTTCATCCGCGACTATTGCGCCCGGCGACGTGTCGCCCACTTCCACGACAAGCACGACGCGCCGCGCTACGACGAAGGCGCCGCGGTACTCGAGCACGCGGCGGACGCTCGCCGCGGCGGCGACGTCCATCGCCCGCGCGTGAGCCGCGGCTCATGCCCCCGCCGCCGGCGAATCCGGCCGGCGCTCGCGTCCGTGACGCCGCGCCTGGTGCGCCGGACCGGAAACGCTCCGCGCGGAAGTAATACAATCGGGCGGCAAACCCTCCCGAATGTCCGTTGCAGCGACTTCCGCAATTTGAGCGTCGCGGTTGCGCGCGGTCTTGCTGCAGCGGCGCTCGCCTGAACGTCGATTGGAATCGCCATGCTTGATCTGAAACGTTTGCGCGCACTTTCGCGCGGTGTCCTGACCGGCTTGAATCGCGGTGTCGAGAAGGAAAGCCTTCGCGTGCGGCCGGATGGCGCGCTCGCGAAGACGCCGCACCCGCCGCTGCTCGGGTCCGCGCTGACGCACCCGTTTGTCACCACGGATTTTTCGGAATCGCAGCTGGAGCTCATCACCGGCGTGCATCCGAGCGGCGAAGCGTGCGTCTGCGAGTTGACGGAAATCCACCAGGTCGTCTATCGCGCGATCGGCGACGAGCTTCTCTGGTGCGCAAGCATGCCGTGCCGGCTGCCCAAAGACGATGCCATCCCCATTGGCCAGTACGGGACGTCCAACCTCGGGCGCGCCAAAAGCGTGTACCGCAGGGGTCTCGCGCATCGCTACGGCCGGCGGATGCAGACGATCTCCGGCATCCACTACAACTTCTCGCTGCCCGAGCCGGTGGACAACGGCGCCTACTTCGCGCTGATCCGCAATTTCCGCCGGCATTCGTGGCTGCTGCTCTACCTGTTCGGCGCGTCGCCTGCCGTCTGCGCGTGTTTCATCGAAGGTCGTCAGCACGAACTGCAGCGGCTGCGCGACGACACGTACTACCTGCCGTTCGCGACATCGTTGCGGATGGGGCGCTTGGGCTACCAGAGCGATGCGCAGTCGTCGCTCGCGGTGAGCTACAACAGCCTGGACAGCTACGGCGCGTCGCTGCAGGACGCGCTGACGCGGCCGTATGCGGCGTACGAGAAGATCGGCATTCGCGACGGCGACGAATACCGGCAGCTGTCGACGACACTGCTGCAGATCGAGAACGAATTCTACGGCACCATCCGGCCGAAGCGCCGCATCCGGCAGGGCGAACGCCCGCTGCACGCATTGCGCGAACGCGGCGTCGAGTACGTCGAGGTGAGGCTGATGGATCTCGATCCGTTCGAGCCGGTGGGCATCAACGCCGACACGATGCGGATGCTCGACGTCTACCTGCTGTATGCGCTGCTGAGCGACAGCCCGCCGGACGACCCGGGGGAGATCGCCGCGAATGCGCGCAACCAGCATCGCGTCGCGTCGCGCGGCCGCGAGCCGGGCCTCGAACTCGAACGCGGCGCCGAGGCAATCACGCTCGTCGATTGGGGCCGCGAGCTATTGGGCGAATGCACGCCGATCGCCGCCGCGCTCGATGCCGCCAACGCGACGGACGCGTACGCGAAGACGCTTCGCAACGCCGTGGCGGTGCTCGACGATCCATCGGCGACGCCTTCCGCGCGTGTGCTGAAGGCGATGGCCGACGGTTACGATCATTCGTATTCGCGCTTCGTGCTCGCGCAGTCGAAGCGGCATCGCGACGCGATTTGCGCGTTGCCGCTGGCGCCGGAACTGGAGGAGCGCTTCGCGCGGCTGGCCGTGGAGTCGCGGATGAAGCAACGCGAGACCGAGGCGGCGGACACGATGCCGTTCGAAATCTACCGGCAGAAGTACCTCGATCCGTCCCGCCTGGGCGCGTAGGGCCTCCGATGCGAACGGCGGCGGGCCGTCCAATTCGGTGCGAGGCGCCCGCTCCGTGTCCGGGCGCCTCGCCAGCGGCATCCGGGAACCCACGGCGCACACGCGGCCAGCGCCGTTCGAGAACTATTTCTGCGACATAACCTATTGTAAGGAAACACTTAAATGCCAAGACGACGCGAAGGGCATTGAACTCCGGTCGTTTGGGCACAACTAATGCATGTTGCAGCGCACCATTCCACAGGAGAAACCGATGAAACCATCGTCCCACAAGGGCGTGGGCGCGATCGGCGTCCCCGCCCGACACCGGTCGGCAAGCGTGCGTCCCAATGTACTCGCGCAGGAAGCGGTCCGGTATTCGCGGCAGCTTTCGCAGACGTCGGCGGACGGCGTCTTGGCGCTCGTGGCGTTCGCCGCCAACCAGGCGCTGACGCGGCAGATCGAAACCGCGCACCAGCTCGGCCGGCTGACGCTTGCGCAATCGAAGGAACTCGATGCGACGGCCAAGCGCGCCTTGCCCGCCGGACCGTTGCGCGATGCGCTGATGCTCGCGGCGCGCATGCAGGCCAACGCAGCGGACACGCTGGTGTCGGTGGCGAATCAGTGGGGCCGCCGTTTCGGGCACCTCGCGTTCGCGTTCCCGATGCTGGATCGCGCCGACTGACCGCACCCCGCCCGCCGGCGCGGGCACGATGCGGGAACGAGGGTCCGATGCTTGCCGCGGCGAAAACCACCGCGTCGAGCGGAAGCGACTTTCGGATCGGTGCGCATCAGGAGTCTTGTGGGTCCGACCCGAACCCGTGTCGCTTCATTCATCGCGTCGCGACCGGGCCGATGCGCCCGACGCCTGATCATCGGTCCAGCGCCTACCACCGCAACAGCCGCGGTCCGAGCAGCGCGCCGGTGGCCGTCGGCACCAGCATCCCCAGGACGTACCAGAAGCCGAGGAAGGGCGGGCCCAGTTCGGGGCAATGCAGCGCATACACGAGTGCGGCGCCGGTGCCGGCGACGAGCCCGGCGACCGCGCCGGCCGCGCGCAGCCGTGTGGGCGCCATCCCGCGCATCACCCAGAGCATGGCCACGAACAGCGGAATGGACAATCCGGCGATCAGCAGCGGGCAACTGCGCCACGTCCGGCCGAAGAACTGGGACGCGAATTCCTGGCCGCCGCCACGCTCGACAGCGACGAACGCCAGCACCCACATCGCGATCACCGGCGCCGCCAGTGCCATCGGTGTCCACCCGACACGCTCGCCGGGCCGCGACAGCCGCAGCGCCAGCATCACGCTCGCGGCCGCCAGCGCGGCGACGTAGCCGAACTTGATCCAGAACATCGGCAGGCGCATCGCGCTGGCCAGGTCGGGACGCACGCCGAGCACCATCGTCACCAGCAGCAATGCCACACCCGCGCCCGCGGAGAGGCCGACGGCATAGCGGCGCGCCACCGCATGCGAGTCCGCCGGCGCGCCGCCACGCGCCAGCATCGTCACCAGGTCGTCCGTCCTCATCGCGTTCCCCGCATCCTCGCCGCCAATGCTTTCAGGCCGCGGTGGATGCCGACCTTCACCGCCGATTCCGACATGCCCGTCAGCGCTGCGGCTTCGGCGACCGACAGCCCGGTGATCTTCACGTGCACGATCGGCAACCGCTGCCGCTCGGGCAGCAGCGCCAGCAGCGCCGCCACGTCACGCCGCGCGTCGGCCGCGTCCTCGTCCGACGCGGCGAGCAGCTCGTCGTCGTCGTCGAAGGGCTCGTGCAACGCATCGCGGCCTGCATGCCGGCGGACGAAGTCGATCCACTTGTACTTCGCGATCGCGTGCACCCACGCCGTCAACGGCTGCCGCGTGTCGTACGTGTGCCGCTGGTTGTGCACGGCGAGCAGCGTCTCCTGGACGAGGTCCTCGACTTCGTCCGGCATGCGGGCGAGTCGCTTGCGCAGGAACGCGCGCAGGTGCGCGGCGAGCTCCTTCAGGAACTGCTGATACGCCGCGGCGTCGCCGGCCAGCGCCGCGACGAAGAGCGGATGCAGCCGGGATTCACTCTCGCTCACGCTCGGGCGTTGGGCAACCGTCATCGTGGCATCTTACGTCCGCGGCCGCGGCCTGTGCGGCACGCCGCCGTGACGGGAGGCGCCGTCGCGATGGGCGCGTGCCGCGTCGGGGGCGCTGCCGAGCGATGGCGGGAACTGACCCGGCGTTCAGGGTCCGGTCGGCAGCGGCAGCGTTGCGAGGAACTGCTGGTAGTAGGTGGACAGCTCCAAGAGGTCGTCCGGACTCGTGCCCAGTATCGACACCATGAGGCCGCGCTGCTGCGCGGTGAGCGAGCCCTTGCCATCGGTGACTTCCCAGATCGCGAACTGGACAGCCGACGCCTTGAGTCCCAACGGATCGCTGGCGGCACCCAGCTTGCCGTTGGCCATCGCCACGATGTCCTGCAATTGCGCGTTGCCGGTGATGGGGCCCGGCGCGTAGTTGGCCGTGGCCTTGGAGGCGCCGCGCGACTGCTGCATGCAGAACAGGTGCAGCACGAAACTGCGCGTTGTCCCGGGCGCGATCGTCGCCTGCAGGCGCTCGACGGCCAGGCCGTCCTGGTACGTGCTCGTCGTCGCAATGAACGTCTGGCCCGCGGGAATCACCAGTTCGAGCGGCGTCGCCGTCGTGTTGGCGATCTCGACGATGACATTGACCAGATCGACGCCGCTGCCCAGCGCCGTGGACGAACCGGGGCAATCGTCCGCCCCGCACGCGGCGAGCTGCGGCGGCAGCGTCGCGCCTGCGCCCTGCGGCAGGCACATGACGAGACCCTCGAAGACCCAGCCCGCCATCGACTGCAGCACGCTCGCCTGCGTCGAGTAGCGATGGTTGGGATCGCCGCGCGCGCCGTTGTTGTACGTGCGGTAGAGCGGCTGCGTCCCCGCGGGACACGCGCCGCCCACCGGCAGCCTGACGGCGAACGCGTTGGTTTCGAACGTCCACGCCGGATACGAAAGGCCATCGGTGGCAATCGATTGCCATGCGGTCTTCACGAATTCGCACTCGTTCGGATCCGCCGTGTAGAAGTGGCTGTTCGGCCCGATGCGCGAACCGTCGGACCGATAGCGATCGGTCCCGAAAAAGCGGCACACCGGCACGGTGCCGGCCGGCGGACCCGCGACGTCCCACGCGGGGAACGTGCCGCTGGTGCGCTTCCATGCGCCGCCGAAGGCGCCGCCGTCGAGCACCGCGATCTCGGCAGGATCCGCGGAAATGAAGTAGTGGTCGAGCGCCGCGTTGTAGTACTCGACGACCTCCACAATGCCGCCGGGCGCGTTGATCGTGAGCGCGGGCGCGGCCTTGCGCACCATCGTCCCGGGCGTCACCGCGGGGTCGGGCCAGGCGATGCGGCCGGCCCACGCGGGCAGCGCAAGGGCGGAGGCGACGGTGAGGAGCAGGCAAGCGGTGAAGGTGCCAACGGCGGCGAATCGATTCATGAACTCTCCTGCGTTATCGACCCCAGCATCGCATGGGAGGGCATTGCATGTCCACCGGCGAAATGCGTTGTCGCGAAGCGGCGGACCGCAACGGCCGCGACACCCGACCAGCCACGGCCCGCGCGTTCAGCAAGCGATGCCCGCGGTTCGCGGGCCTCTCGCGCTATCCTCCCGGCATGCCTCTTCTCTCACTCCAGGATGCCGAACTCGCTTTCGGCCTGCATCCGTTGCTCGACCGCGCCGCCTTCATGATCGACGACGGCGAACGCATCGGGCTCATCGGACGCAATGGCACCGGCAAGTCGTCGCTGCTTGCCGTCATCGCCGGCACGACGCAGTTGGACGACGGCGACCTGAAGCGGCGCGACGGCCTGCGCGTCGTGCTGGTCGAGCAGGAGCCGGAACTGCCGCCGGCGTCGACGCTGCGCGAAAGCCTGGCGCGCCGCGGCGGCCTCGCACCCGCCGCCGACCATTCGCACGATGAACGCGAGCGCTGGCGGATCGAGGCGCGGTTGGTCGAATACCTGCACCGCTTCGGACTCGACGAGTCCACCGCGCTGGAATCGGCATCCGGCGGGGAGAAAAAACGCGCTGCGCTGGCGCTCGCCTTCGCGCTGGCGCCTGACCTGCTGCTGCTCGACGAGCCGACGAACCACCTCGACCTCGATGGCATCGCGCTGGTGGAGGATCTGCTGCGCAAGCAGCCGACGTCGATCGTCATCACGCACGACCGCACGTTTCTCGATCGCGTGACGACGCGCATCGTCGAGCTCGACCGGGGTCTCCTGCGCTCGTATCCCGGCAATTTCGGAGCCTACGAGGCGCGCAAGGCCGATGAGCTCGCTGCCGAGAGTGTCGCCAGCCGCAAGTTCGACACGTTCTGGAAACAGGAGGAGGCCTGGATCCGCAAGGGGGTCGAGGCGCGGCGGACGCGCGACATGGGCCGCGTGCGCCGTCTGGAGCAGCTGCGCCGCGAGCGTTCGGAACGCCGCGAGCGGCTCGGCAACGTCCGGATGACGCTCGAAGCGGGCGAGCGCTCGGGGAAGCTCGTGGCCGAGCTGACGAACGTCACCAAGCGCTTCGGCGAGCGCACCGTGGTGCGCGACGTCGACCTGCGCGTGATGCGCGGCGATCGGCTGGGCGTCATCGGCGCGAATGGCGCCGGCAAATCGACGCTGCTGAAACTGATCCTCGGCGCACTGCCGCCCGACAGCGGCACCGTCAAGCTCGGCACCAAGCTGCAGATCGCCTACTTCGACCAGATGCGCGCGCAGCTCGACCCGGAGCGCACGCTGGTCGACACCATCAGTCCCGGCGGCGAATGGATCGAGACGGCTGCCGGTCGCAAGCACGTGCTGTCGTATCTCGGCGAATTCCTGTTTCCGCCGCAACGCGCCAACGCGCCGGTGAAGATGCTGTCCGGCGGCGAGCGCAACCGCCTGCTGCTCGCCCGCCTGTTCGCGCAGCCGGCAAACCTGCTGGTGCTCGACGAGCCGACCAACGACCTCGACATCGAGTCGCTCGAGTTGCTGGAAGACACGCTGCAGGCGTATCCGGGCACGTTGCTGCTCGTCAGCCACGACCGGACGTTTCTCGACAACGTCGTGACGCAGACGCTGGTGGCGGAGGGCGACGGGCGCTGGAAGGAATACGTCGGCGGCTATAGCGACTGGGTCGCGCAACGGTCCGCGGGCGACGTGGCAGCGCCGACCGCGCCGGCGCCGGCGGCGCGGACGGACGGGCGCCGCGCCGCACGCTCGCCGCTGAAGCTTTCGTTCAAGGAGCAGCGCGAGCTCGACGCGCTGCCGGCTGAACTCGAGGCGCTCGAACAGGAGCAGCTTGCGATCACCCAGCGAATGAGCGCGCCCGACTATCGCAGGCAGGGCGCCGACGCGATCAAGGCCGACCGGACGCGCGCGACGGAAGTGGAGCGACTGCTGACGGAGAAATTCGAGCGCTGGGGCGCGCTCGATGCGCGCGCGCCCAAAGTCGCTTCGGAGGACCCATAAAAAAGCGACCGCCTAGAAAGGCGGTCGCCGGTGTCATCGAAGCATGGAGACACGCTCCATTGCGCAGTCCTTGAGCGTCTTTGCGTTCGCCCTTGGGCGTATGGCATTCGCGTCGTCGGATCACTCCTTCGTTGCGGTAAGACCTGGCGGACTTCGGTGTGCGGCGATGACGATTCCATTCTGATCGCGCACGTTCGGCCGTTGTAGTCGCGGAAGTCCGATCGTGTTGTCGGGCGATTCCTACAATTTCCGAAAGCGCGTTCGGCGGAGCGCGCGATTGCAAACGCCTCGTTCCTTACTCGGCGCCCGCTGTCCGGCGACCTTTCGCGATGCCGCGCGCGTACGCCTTCACGTCGGCCTCGAACAGCTCCTGCAGTTGCGCAGCGGATTGCGCGGTGGTCTGGATGAACTGCTGCTCGTCCTGGCGCACCGCGTATTGCTGCTCGACGAGCCGCAGGTCGTGACCGCGGAAGATCTCGACGGCGCGCGCCGCCTGCGCGGCGTCCATCCCGGTGAACTCGAGCGCCTGCCGCGCCGTCTGCAGGCTCGACTCGAAAGTCTCGCGCTCGATGCGTTCGATGTCGAGGTCGCGCAGGCGGTAGAGATGCACGCGGTTGCGGGCGCGGGCCAGGATCGGAAGGTCCGGAAAGTGCTTGCGCACGATGGCGGCGGTCTTGAGCGAAGCCTCGACGTCGTCGATGGCGAGCACGAAGAGCTTGGCATCGCGCGCCCGGGCGGATTCGAGCAGTTCGAGCCGCGACGCATCGCCGTAGTAGACCTTGTTGCCGAAGCGGCGGACGAAGTCGACCTGCTGGTAGTCGAGTTCGATGGCGGTGAACGGCACGCCGGCCATGCGCAGCACGCGCGAGACGATCTGGCCGTAGCGCCCGTAGCCGGCGATGATCACCGGGTTGCCGGGGGCGTCGATCTCGTCGAATTCGGGAGGCTTGCTGCGCTCGAGCCAGCGATCGAGCATCCGGTCGTGGGCGACGAACATCAGCGGCGCCAGCAGCATGGACACCGTCACGGCGAGTACCAGGAACTGCGCCGTCGGCGCGTCGAGGATGCCCAGGACGAGCGCGGCGGCGAACAGCACGAACGCGAACTCGCCGCCCTGCGCCAGCCATACGGCAATGCGCTGCGCATCGTCGTTGCGGGTGCCCGCGACGCGCGCGATCACGTACATCACGGCGACCTTGACGGCGAGGAGTCCGAGCGCGGCGCCGGCGATGGCCAGCGGCTTCGCGGCGAGCAGCGTCAGGTTGGCGCTCATGCCCACCGCCATGAAAAAAAGACCCATCAGCAGTCCCTTGAACGGCTCGACGTCGGCCTCGAGCTCGTGCCGGAACTCGGAGTCGGCGAGCAGCACGCCGGCCAGGAAGGCGCCCAGCGACATCGACAGGCCGATCGCGTCCATGATCAGCGCGGCGCCGATCACCACCAGCAGCGCCGCTGCGGTGAAGATTTCGCGGCCACCGTAGCGCGCCAGAAGTTTCAGCACCGGCCGGATGACGAGGCGACTGCCGAAGATGACGACGGCGATGGCGGCCACCCCCTTCGCGGCGTGCATCCACGCGCTTCCGGTATCGGTGGTGTCCGGCGTCAGCAACGGCAGCAGCGCGATCAGCGGGATCACGGCGAGGTCCTGGAACAGCAGGATCGCGAAGGTCTTGCGGCCGGCCGGTTCGGAGAGCTGGCTGCGCTCGCCGAGCCACGCGAGCACGATCGCCGTCGACGACATCGCGAGGCCGAAGCCGACGAGGATCGCGGGCGGCCACGACAGGCCGAGCGCATGCGCGCTCACGCCCAGCACGAGTCCGATCACCAGCACCTGCGCGCCGCCTAAGCCGAACACCGAATGGCGCAATGCCCACAGCCGCGACGGCTCGAGTTCGAGGCCCACGAGGAACAGCAGCAGCACGATTCCCAGTTCGGCGAAGTGCAGCGTGCCTTCCGCTTCGGCAATGAGCCCCAGGCCCCAGGGCCCGATGATGATGCCGGCGGCGATGTAGCCGAGCACGCTGCCCAATTGCAGGCGGCGAAAGATGGGGACGACGATGACCGCCGTCAGCAGGAAGATCGCGATCAGAAGCAGCATTCAGTCTTGTCCTCGTGGGCGTGCGGAAGGCGCTCGCCATGGGTGCGCAGCAGCGCCGCGCCGGATGGACGGCGCCGGTTCCTGGAAGTCGGATGCCTGGCGCGCATGCGCAGCAGCGGTGGCCGGACGAATGCTACGCTGGAGCCCCTTCGCATTCGCATCGCCCAGTCCATGACGCACGCTGCCGAAACCAACCGGCTTGATCGGCCGGTCGCGCCCGGATTCGACCATATCCTGGGATCGGCGCAGCCCGACCTGACGCTGGTCGAGTACGGCAGCTATGCGTGCCCGTATTGCCGCGCGGCGAACGAGGAGGTGGCGAAGCTGCGCGATCGCTTCGGCGTCCGGTTGCGCTACGTGTTTCGCCAGCGGCCGATCCAGGACAGCGATATCGCGCGCCGCGCCGCCGAGGTCGCCGAGGCGGCGCCGGACGAGGCGACGTTCTGGGCCGCGCACGTCAAGCTGATGACGCGGTCGGCCACACTGACCGAGGACGACGTGGCCGCCGTCGCTGCCCAACTCAAGGTGACCGGACCCGACGCGGACTCTGCCACGGTGGCGCGCGGCCGGGCGCGCGTGAAGGCCGACGTGGCGAGCGCCGGCGCCAGCGGCGTGCGCGTGACGCCGACGTTTTTCATCAACGGCCGCCGCTACGACGGCCCCTGGGACGAAGTGTCGCTGGCGGAGGCGATGCTCGGCTCGCTCGGCCATCGCGTGCATTCGGCCGCCGTGGACTTCGCGAGCTGGGCGCCGTCCACCGGCGTGCTGCTGCTGCTGATGGCGATCATCGCGGTCGCCATCGTCAATTCGCCGCTGGGTCCGGGGTTCACCGCGTTCTGGGAGGCGCCGTTCGGCTTCGACTTCGCCGAAGCACGGTTTCGCATGTCGCTGCTGCACTGGGTGAACGACGGTCTGCTGACGATCTTCTTTCTGCTGGTGGGACTGGAGATCAAGCGCGAATTCACCGTGGGCCGGCTCGCCAACCGGCGCTCGGCCGCGTTCGCGATCGCCGCGGCGCTGGGCGGCATGGCAGTCCCGGCAGGACTCTACGCGCTGGCGATTCCTGCCGGCGCGTGGGGCCACGGCTGGGGCGTGCCGATGGCCACCGACACTGCTTTTGCCATCGCGCTGATCGTGATGCTCGGCAAGCGCGTGCCGGTCGAGCTGCGGGTGTTCCTGACGGCGGCGTCGATCGTCGACGACATCGGCGCCATCGTCGTCGTCGCGGTCTTCTATTCCGGCGACCTGCAATGGAGCTATCTCGCCGGGGCCGCGGGTATCGTCGTGTTGCTGTGGCTGACGAACCGCTCCGGCGTCTACCGGGCGATGCCCTACGCGTTGCTCGGCATCGCGCTGTGGGCGTGCATCCACGCCGGCGGACTGCACGCGACGCTGGCCGGCGTGCTGCTTGCGCTCTTCATCCCGACGCGGCCGCCGCCCAATCTCAACGCGCTGATGGCGCAGGCCAACGCGATCCTGAGCGCGGAGACGCAGCGCGGGCAGGAGGTGCTGCGGCACGGGCCGTCGACGCCCGCGCTGCGCGCGCTCGACGCGATCCACGATCGCCTCGAGTCGCCGGCCGACCGCACGCTGCGCGCGATCGAACCCTGGTCGAGCTTCGTCGTGCTGCCGGTGTTTGCGCTCGCCAACGCGGGCGTCGCACTGGCGACCGGCGTGTTCGCCGGCCGCGAAGGCCTGATCGGCGCGATCGCGCTGGGCCTCGTCGTCGGCAAGCCGCTCGGCTTCATGGCCGTGCCCGCGCTCGCCGTGTGGACCGGCATCGCCGTCAAGCCGCCGAACTATTCGTGGCGGCAACTGTTGGGTGCGGGCGCGCTCGCCGGCATCGGATTCACGATGTCGCTTTTCATCGCGGGCCAGGCGATGCCCTCGGCCGACGACTTCGCGGCGGCCAAGTTCGCCGTGTTTGGCGCATCGATCCTGTCGGCGGTGATCGGCGTCGCGCTGTTGTGGAAGCCGCTCGCGGTCGCCGACCCGCCGGTGCCGGAGACGGACGCAACCGGAGCGCCCTACGGGCACAGCACCGTCGGCTGAACGCCGCCCCGCGGCGTGGCCGTCACGTTGCATTGCGCAGCGCGGCCTTCGTCTGCCGCACCTGCGACTCGAACGCCGCACATTCGGCGCCGGAGAACTTCTCCGCCAGCATGTCGATGAAGGCGCGGGTGCGGGCGGGCATCAGGCGCCGCCCGGGGAACACCGCCCAGGCATCGGTCGACGGTGCCGCCCATTGCGCTAGCACGGGCACGAGCTCGCCGCTCCTCACGTAGGGGTCGGCGAAGTGGTCATTCACGACGGCGATGCCGGTGCCGGCGCGTGCCAAGCGGATCAGCAGGTCGGGCGAATTGGCGGTGGCGCGGCCCGGCGCAATGCCCTCCCAGCGCTGCTCGCCGCGCGTCAGGATCCATGGCGCGGGCTCGCCGTTGCGGGCGAGCAGCCGCAGTGCATCGTGCTCCATGAGCGCCTCGGGTTCGGCCGGCGTACCGCGGCGGGCGAGGTAGCCGGGCGCCGCGTACAGGCTGGCGGTCCACGTTGCGAGTTTGCGGGCGGCGAGCGACGCGTCGTCGGCCAGGTCGCCCATCCGCAATGCCACGTCGAAGTTCTCGCCGAAAAGGTCGACGCGGCGCGGCGTCAGGTCGAGTTCCAGCGAAACGGCCGGATAGCGGGCCAGGAACGCGGCCATCACCGACGACAGCACCAGGCTCGCCAGATCCCCCGGCATCGAAACCCGCAGACGGCCGCTGGGGGCGGCCGACCGAGTCTCGCCGAGGGTGATGGTGGCGGCGACTTCTTCGGCCACGTGCTGCGCGTGTTCCAGAACGCTGTGACCGAAGTCGGTGACGGCCAGTTTCCTCGTGGTGCGTAATAGTAAGCGCTCACCAAGCTGCGCCTCCAGCGCGGCGATCCGGCGCGAGACGGTGGACTTGGGCATGCGCATGCGCTCGGCGGCACGGGAGAAGCTGCCCAGGTCGACGACGCGCGCGAACAGCAAGAGATCGTTGGGCTCGATGGATGGTGTCATGTAAATTGTTCCACATAAGCAACAATATTATCCATATTGACGGCTGGTTAGCTGTTGGCGCAACAATTATATTCACTCCATCGACCGGCCGATGGAGTCCGCGATGAACATCCTGCCGATCGATTCCAGCGCCCGCCGCGATTCGTCGCATCCGACGAGCCTTGCCAACCGGCGGGTGGCGCGACGCCGACCCCGAAGCGAATCTGGCGGTGCGCGACCTCAATGCCACGCCGCATCCGGTGCCGGACGGGGCGGCGCTCGGCGCGCTGTTGACGCCGGCGGACAAGCGCACGGCCGAGCAGGACGCGTGCGTCGCGCTCATCTGACCCGATGTCCCGTTGGGTCGATGCATCGAATCAGTGAAAATGAGGCGGCAGACCCCGGCAACGAACATCGGGGTCCGACCCCGGAAAGGTGAATCCCATGACGACGACTCTCATGCATGACGCCGACGAAACGGTCACCACGCCACGCGCGGTGGAACGGCTGATCGCCGGCCATCCGACCTCCGATGGCGCCGGCGTCAAGCTGACGCGTGTGCTCACGCAGCCGCTGCAGCGCCGACTCGATCCGTTCCTGATGCTCGACGCCTTCGGCACCGACGATCCGCAGGACTACATCGGCGGCTTTCCGGACCATCCGCACCGCGGCTTCGAGACGATCACGTACATGATCGCCGGCCGTATGCGCCACCGCGACAGCGCCGGCCACGAGGGCCTGCTGTCCAACGGTGGCGTCCAGTGGATGACCGCCGGCCGCGGCGTGATCCATTCCGAATTGCCGGAGCAGGAAGACGGCCGCATGGAGGGCTTCCAGCTGTGGCTCAACCTGCCGGCGAAGGACAAGATGCGGGCGCCGTGGTACCGCGACATCCAGAGCGCCGAGATTCCCGAGTTCGTCACGGCCGGCGGTGTTGCGGTGCGCGCCATCGCCGGACGCAGCCACGGCGTGGACGGCGCGATGCAGCGCGACGTGACCGAACCGCTCTACCTCGACCTCGCCATTCCCGCGGGCGCGGCATTCGCGCAGGCGCTGCCGGCTACGCACAACGCGTTCGTCTACGTGTATCGCGGCGGGCTGCAGATCGGCGACACGCAGGTGCCGGTGCAGCGGATGGCGATCCTGAAGAACGCCGCCGGCACCGATGGCGTCGTCCTGACGGCGCCGGCGGCGACGCGCGCGCTGCTGATCGCGGGGATGCCGCTCGGCGAGCCGATCGCGCAGTACGGCCCGTTCGTGATGAACACCAACGACGAGATCTTCGCGGCGGTGCAGGACTACCAGGCCGGGAAATTCGCAGCGACCGCTTACAGTAAAGGCGTCTCGCCGCGCGTCGGTGCGTCGTGGCGATCGACGCGCGGCACTCGATCGTAGTATGTTCGCATCTCCAATGCGCGCCCAGCCGTCGTCATCGCGGCTGGGCGCGGTTCCTTTCATCCCGATGGAGTTCGTGCATGCGTACAGGTTATCTGCTGCCGCTGTTGCTTCTCGCCGCCAGCGGTCTCGCCGTCGCGCAGGGCAGGTCCGACGATGCCGCCGGCGAATTGAAGAAGCGCGAAGGCACCTGGGTGCTCGTGTCGGGCAAGAAGGACGGCCAGCCGATCGCCGCCGACAGCGTCGGCAAGAGCCGGATCGTCTGGAAGGGCCAGGACGTCGTCGTCGAGACACCGCACCAGGCGAAGGAGCCGATCAAGACCAGCGCCACGCTCGCCGCCGGTGGCCGCGGGACCATGGACTGGTCACGTGCCAATGGACCGGACGCCGGCAAGACGAGGCTGGCGATCTACCAGTTCCGCGGCCCCGACGAGTACGTCGTGGTGTTCGCGCCGGCGGGCAAGGCGCGGCCGCAGGACTTTGATACCAAGGCCGGCAGCGGGCACACGCTGCACGTCTGGAAGCGCACGAAGGGCTAGCTTCTACCGTTCGGCGTCGGCGCCGCCTACATCCTGACGATGTAAGGCGCCAACCGCCGCAGGTCGGGCTCGACACCCAACCCCGGCGCATCGGAGAGCGTGGCGACGCCGTCGACGACCGTCAGCGGAAACACTTCCTCGCGCAGCGGATTCGGATTCGCATCGACCTCGGCGTAGCCATGCTCGCTGCCACTCCCGGCCAATGCGTGCATCGACGCTGCGAGCCCGACGCCGCCGGCGAGCCAGTGTGGGCAGTACGCGATGCCGCGCGCGTCGGCGTGCCGTGCGACGTCCAGTCCGCCGCTGATGCCGCCCCACTTGCCGACGTCGGGTTGGACGAACGCGAGGTATCCGCCCTCGATCGCCTCGTCGAACGCCTGTTGTCCGCGCAGATTCTCGCCGGCGGCGAGCGGTATGCCACCGCGCGCGGCCAGCAGACCCCACGCTTCGTGCGACTGGTCGGCGCCGATCGGCTCCTCGATCCAGTGCGGACGATGCGGCGCCAGCGCGGCGATGCGCGCCACGGCGTCGTCCGCCGTCCACGCCTGGTTGGCGTCGCACATGATCGTGGCGTCGTCGCCGAGTGCGGCGCGCATCGCCGCGAGATTGCCGACATCGCGCTGCGCATCGAAGCCTACTTTCAACTTGAAGGCAAGGTGGCCTTCGGCACGTTTCGCGAGCGCGACCTCCGCAACGCGCTCGGGACCGATGCCGCTCGCGTAGACGCGAACGCGGTTGCCCCCGCCCAGGTGCCGCCACAACGGCACGCCGGCGCGCCGCGCGGCCAGGTCCCACAGCGCCTGGTCGACGGCGCCGGTGATCTGCGCGAACGGTCCCGGTTCGCCGCACTGGATCGCCATCTGCCGCGTGCGGCGGTCGAGCAGCGCGCGCACGGGCGCCGGATCGTCGGCCGCCACGCCGGCGAGCAGCGGCGCGAAGATGCTCGCGACCAGCCGCGCGCGATGCTCGGCACCCACCTGCGGGAAATTGCAGAACACCTCGCCCCAGCCCCACGCGCCATCGCTCGCGCTCACCCGCAGGAACACCGCCGGCCGGTTGGTCATCGCGCCGAATGCGTTCGCGACCGGTTCGGCGATCGGCGCGCGGAGTACCCAGCATTCGACTTTTTCGATCTGCGTTTCCATGTGGAGCGTTTTGGTGAAGAATCCCGGTAGTCTAGTCGCGTCCTCCACCGGCGAAGGGGTTCCCATGACATCGTTGACGAAAGTGCTCCGCACGGCCGTCACGTTGCTCGCGTTCGCCGCCGCGGCGCATGCCGCCGCGCAGGGTTACCCGACGAAGCCGATCCGCCTGGTCGTGCCGTTCCCGCCGGGTGGCGCCGTCGATTTCTACGCCCGCGTCGTGCAGCAGCCGCTCGGCGAATTGCTCGGGCAGACGATCGTCATCGACAACAAGGCGGGGGCGAGCGGCATGGTCGGCGCCGAGGTCGTGGCGAAATCGCCGCCGGACGGCTACACGCTGCTGCTCGGCAACATCGCGTCGCTCGCGATCAACGTCGGCATCTATCCGAAGATGCCCTACGATCCGCTGAAGGACTTCACGCCGGTCATCCGCACGGTGGACGTCAACTATGTGCTGGTCGTGCATCCGTCGCTGTCGGCGAAGTCCGTCGCCGAGCTCATGGCGTATGCCAAGGCCAATCCGGGGAAGCTGTCGTATGGTTCCGCCGGCAGCGGTAGCCTGCCGCATCTGGGCACCGAGCTCTTCAAGGCGCGGACGGGCACCGACATCGTCCACGTGCCCTACAAGGGCGGCGGACCGATGGTGACCGACCTGCTGGGCGGCAACGTGCAGATGGTGATCGCCGACCAGGCGAACCTGATGCCGCACGTGCAATCCGGGAAGTTGCGCGCGCTGGCGGTGGCCACGGCGAAGCGTTCCGCCAATGCGCCCGATCTGCCAACGATCGCCGAGGCCGCGCTGCCCGGATTCGAGGCCACCGCGTGGCAGGGCTTGGTCGGCCCCGCCGGCATGCCGCCCGACGTCGTCAAGCGCTTGAACGATGCATTCAACAAGGTGATGGCGATGCCCGCGGTGCGCGAGAAGCTCATCGGCGGCGGTCTCGAGCCTGTCGGTGGCACACCCGAGCAGTTCGGCCGCTTCATCGGCACCGAGATCGCGCAGTGGACGAAGATCGCGAAGGACGTCGGCGCCAAGGCGGAGTGACCCGCACGGCGGCGTTGGCCGCGGGCGACCGGCGCCACGCCACGATGAACGAGGGGCCGCGCGGGCGGCCCCTTGTCCCGTCGAACCGCGTTACCTGAACGCGTAGCGGACCGAACCGTAGACGAACCGCGCGCGCGGATCGTAGTACGACGGGTCGTAGCCGCTCTGGAACGTGAGGTTGGAGTTCGTCAGCGGCGGATTGCTGTCGAACAGGTTCTTCACGCCCAGCGTCAGCGTCAGCTGCTTGAATCCGGTGTAGCTGCCCTGCAGGTCCCACAGGCTCAGGCTGCTGACGCGGCGGGCATTCCCGTCGGGATCGGTCTGCACGTCCGTGTACGAACTCTGGTACGTGTTGCCCAAGGTCGCCGACCATGGCCCGCGCTCCCACGTGCCCGCGATGTAGCTCTTCCACCGCGGCGTGATGCCGGTGGCCACTGCCTGAAACGCGTTGGAGACAAACCCGGCGTAGCTGCCGTCGGACTGCTGGATGTCGTACTGGATGTAGTACGTGCCCGTCACCAGCGCGCTGAACTTGCCATAGTCCGTCGTTGGAAAGGCAAGGCGCGCGTCGATGTCGATACCCTGGATCTTGGTCTTCCCGATGTTGACGAATCGCTGGTCGATCGCGGTGATCGGGCACGGCGGTCCGCCGGCGCAGGTCGGCGTGCGGGTGACGAGCGAGCTGTAGGTGTCGTAGAGCGCGGGGTCAAGGATCGTCGCGATCGGCACGCCGTTGGTGACGATGTTGTCGACATCGAGGTAGAACCAGTCGGCGCCGAATGAAAGTCCCGGTCGCGGCTCCCACACTGCGCCGATCGTCGTCTGGTTCGCCTTCTCGGGCTGCAGCGCCGGGTTGCCGCCGAACGTCACGACATACTGCGTGTTGCAGTCCGGATTGTCGGGGTCGTCCGGGGTCGTGCACCGCAACGGATCCGACAGGCCGGCCTGCGACAGTCCGGGTGTCGTCGGATTCCACAGCTGGTACAACGTCGGCGCCTTGAAGCCGGTGCCCCAGGAGCCGCGGACCAGCAACGACGGCAACGGCTGCCACCGCACGCTGAGCTTGGGATTGGTCGTGCTGCCGAAGTCGCTGTAATGGTCGTAGCGCACCGCGACGTTCGCTTCGAGCGACTTGACGATCGGAATGTAGAGCTCGCCGTAGACGGCCCATGCGGTGCGCGAGTTGCTGATGCTCTGCAGGTTGCCGCCGTAGCCCGAGACATCGCCCGTCTGCAGCAGCGCGTTCGGGTTCTGCGACAGTTCGTCCTTGCCTGCCTGCAGGCCCACGGCCAGCGCCATCATGCCCGCCGGCAGCTTGTAGATGTCGCTCGAGCCCTTCAGGTCGAGGCCGTAGCCCTGGAGCTTGCTGTTGAACGTCTCGGCGTTGTAGTTGGCGGCGCGGACCTCATCGGTGATCGCCTGCGTGTTGGGTCCGAACAGGTTGACGCGGCCGCTGTTTAAGATCGGCAGGATCGACGAAAACAGCGGAAAGCCGCCGTTCAGCTGCTCCTTGCTCGTGTTCTGGCTGTAGTTGAACGCGAAATCCCAGTCCCAGTTCCAGGCGGTGCCCTTGGTGCCGGCGACGATCTGCCATGCCTCGTTGGTGTCGGTCGTGTCGCGATTGCCGCATTCGACGCAGCGGTAGCGCACATTGAGCGGCTGGCCGTTGACGCCGGCCGCCGTCGCCAGCGCCGTCGGATAGAACGGACTGCCCGGCGGCAGCAGGATGTCGGACGCGCCGGTGGCGGTGGCCGTGGTGAAAATCTGGTCGGAGAACGGATTCGGCTGGATGACGAAGCGCGATTCCTGCTTCGAGTACAGCCCCGTCAGATAACCCTGCCAGTTCGCGTTGAACTGGTAGCGCGCGGAGCCGAAGAGATTCAACTGCTTGGTCGTGGGAATCGACTCGACGCCGGGAATCGCGGAGGGGTCGTAGCGGCAGCGGTTGCCGACGACGATGGACGGCGCGCAATCCGGATACCCGGGGTTGCCGATGCCGCCCGTCGAGATGAAGCCCGGAAAAGTCTGTCCGGACGTGGTGTCGAGATTGATGTCGGGCAGGTAGCCGGTGCGCGAGAAGTCGCGGTCCGCCTGGCCCAGGCTCTTCTGCTCCTGGTAGTTGAACGAGATGAACGCGTTGTACTTGTCCTTCGCCAGGTCGCCCAAGCCAGCGGTAGCCATCAGCTGGTATTGCTCGCCGCCGCCGGTGCGCGTGGGCGCGCCGTACCACGCCGTTGCGTCGAGTCCCGAGAAGTCCTGCCGCATGATGAAGTTGATGACGCCCGCGATCGCGTCGCTGCCGTAGATGGCGGACGCGCCGTCCTTCAGCACCTCGACGCGGTCGATGGCCGCGAACGGGATCGCCGCGAGGTTGACGCCTTCGGCGCCGGTGACGCCGCCGGAAAACGTGCCGAGCCGCTTGCCGTTGACGAGGATCAGCGTGGAGCTGCCGCCTAAGCCGCGCAACGACGCGGTCTGGTTGCTGAACGTCGTCGCGCCGATGACGTTGCCCAGCGACACGTTGCCGAGGCTGTTGTTGGCCGAGATCAGGTTCATGATCTCCATCGCGTTGGTCGCGCCGCTCCTGTCGATCTCGCCGCGGTTGATGATCTGGACCGGCAGCGCGCCTTCGCCTTCGATGCGCTTGATGTTCGAGCCCGTCACCTCGACCTTGATGTCCTGCGCCAGCGACGGGCGGTCCGGATTTGCGAAGAGTGCAGCGACGACGCCGGCGACCAGCAACCGCCGGTGCCCGATGTTCGTGATCTCCATACGGTGATTCCCCCTCAAAGGAAGTGACGCTGCGTTGTTCGAGCAGCGCTGCGGTGCGTGGTCGCAGGCTGCGACACGAAGCCTACGAAGCGCGCGCGAGCCGTCGCAATCGCTGGTTGGCCAGCGGGGGACGCGAGGGGGCGAACGGCGCAAAGGTCTTGGTGAATGGGCGCGCGCGCGTAGCGCATTCCGTGGCGATGACGCTACTTCGTCGCGCACGTCGCACGCGCAGACAATCGCGGCCTGCCGCTTGAGCCTTGGCGTGTCCGTTGCAGGATTGGCATGCCCCGGCGGAAGCGTGAATCGCTTCAGGGGAGCGTGCGAGGGAGGCTCGCGGAAAAAAGAATGCCGAAGCGCGCCCTCCGAGGCGACTGGGGGTCCCCGCCGGAGGTGTGCCGCGCGACTTCGGCACGCATGCACGATAGGCGGCAACCGCCGCGCCGTGCGCGTTGATTGGCCGACCGTGGGTGGGCGGCGGCCAACCGCATCGACACGCGGGCGAACCGCCGCGGCGGTGCGGACGACCGCCGGCCGCTTGCCACCAGCGGGTGTTTGGCGTTATCGTTGTACGTGCATACAAATGCGCCGACACTGGATGAAACAGCGGGCTTCGCGGCCACCCCGCGCTGACCCGACGGGAGAACGAGATGGCACCACCTGCCTTCGGCACGGCAAGTCCTGCTGACGACCCCCTTCTCGCCGCCTATGCCCGCCGCGGCGGCGAGTGCGCGTACGCCAACCTGCGGATGCTGGCGCGTGTCGCCGGCACCGTCTACGACGACGCGCTGCGTCCCGTCGACCTGCGCGCCGGCCAGCTCGCGCTGATGTGGGCGATCATGGCCGCCGGTCCGGTGGAGATCGGACGGCTCGGCATCATTACCGTCACCGACCAGACCACGCTCAGCAGGACGATCGCCAAGCTGAAAAAAGAACGCCTGGTGAGCGTCCGGCCCGGGCAGGACAGGCGCGTCAAGCTGGTGTCGCTGACCGAGACCGGCCGCCAGCGTTTTCGCGCGGCCATGCCCTACTGGGAAGAGGCGCAACGCCGCGCAGCGGCGCTGTTCCCGCTGGAGCGCGTGCGCGCGCTGGCCCGGCAGGTGCGCCGCGAAGTGCGCGGCGCGGCCTGAAACCGGCTTCGTTCCGCGATTCCGGCGGTTCGGCGCGCCAGGAAGCGCTTCGTCGGCCTGCGCTTGCGCGGGCGGTCGATTCACGGTAATTTCATGCATATACATCTTCTACCGGCGGTGCGTAGTCGCGCTTCCGGGAAGTAGCCGCGCGGCAACGGGCCGCCGCGGCCGGCGCAGCACCACGGGGTGAGGCCATGCGAATTCGGTCCGGAAGTCACCTGGGCGATGTCATGCCGGAGGCGAAGGACTCGCGCTACCCGTCCGATGCGCCGATCACGGCACCGCTTCCTCACTTCGCGGGCGAGCTGTATCCGCTCACCAGGATCGCCGTCAAGTCGGTCAACCGCATCGCGATCGTCCAGGTCGCGGGCATCATCCGCCTCGAGGCAGAGGACAACTACGTGCGGCTGTGGGCGGAGCGCCCCTACCTGCACAAGGAAACGCTGACGGGCCTGATAACGCGCCTGGACCCGCTTGAGTTCCTGCGGATCCACCGCTCGCACGCGGTCAACGTGCGCTTCGTCCGCGAGCTGCGGCCGTTGCTGCACGGCGAGTACCAGGTGGTGCTGGCCGACGGCACGGAATTGACGTCGGGCCGCAGCTACCGCGCGGCCATCCAGGCGATGTTCGGACTGGGCTAGCGGGTTGACGCGGCGCCGCGGGCGCCGGTGGACGCGCGGCGACTACTTCCAGCAGTACTTCTGGTCGGTGCCGTTCTCGCGGCGCTGCCGCTGCAGTTGCGCGACGTTGGCCGGCTGGCCGAGGTACACGCGTTCCTTCGCCACGCTCGCCTTCAGCTCAGCGAGCGCGCGGTCGAGGTTCTTCGAGCGGTCACCGGGCTGTGCCGGAACCTGCGGCAGGAACAGTGCTCCGTAGGGATTGTCGATGACCCACTGCAGCGCGCCGGCGGCGATCTTCTGCTGGTTGCCGACATCGCAGAACGCATAGCCGTTGATGACCGGGCCCGCCAGCGTCGCGAAATTGCGGATGGCGTCCGCGACCTGCGACAGTTGCGGCGCGCGGACGTCGGCGACGACGGCCAGCGTGGCATAGCGATTCTTGGCGGCGTAGAACCAGAACACGGCATCGTTGCGCAAGGCGACGTCGTAGAGCCTGATCGCCAGCACCATCAGTGTCATCGGCGTCAGCATGCCGTTGTTCCTGGCAATCAGGTCGCGGGCACGGGCGATGTCCTCGACGCGCGGCGACGCGAGCAGCGCATCGAGTTCCTTCGATCCGATCGCGACCCGTGTAGCGCCGCCGGGGTCGCGCGCGGATTCGTAGTACGGCGTCACGTAAATGGCGACGCGCTTCACGGCGTCGGCGGCATGCGCGTGCCCGGCGGGGAAAACGCAGGACAACATGACGCAGGTCCAGCGGACGATGCCGCCGGGGACCATCCTCGGTTGCGGGCGGCACGGATTCATGCGGGAAGTTTATCGGAATGCGGGTCGACCTCGTGCGTCAGGCGATCTGCAGCACCAGCTTGCCCATGTTCTCGCCGCGAAACAGCATCAGCAATGTCTGCGGAAAGTTGTCCAGTCCGGCGACGACATCCTCGCGCGACTTGAGCCTGCCGTCCGCCATCCACGCCGAAAGCTCGCGCGCCGCCTCCGCATAGCGACCGGCGTAGTCGAACACGACCATGCCCGTCATGCTCGCACGGTTCACCAGCAGCGACAGGTAGTTGGCCGGCCCCTTGATGCCGGTGGTGCTGTTGTACTGCGAGATCGCGCCGCAGATGACGACGCGTGCATGCAGCGTGAGGCGCGCGAGTGCAGCGTCGAGGAGGTCGCCGCCGACGTTGTCGAAGTAGATGTCGATGCCGTCTTCGCAATGCGCGCCGAGCGCGCGGCGCACGTCGGCGGACTTGTAGTCGATGGCGGCGTCGAAGCCCAGGTTCGCAGTGACGTAGTCGCACTTTTCCTTCCCGCCGGCGATGCCGATCACGCGGCAACCCTTGATCTTGGCGATCTGGCCAACGACCGATCCTACGGCGCCGGCCGCGCCCGAGACGACGACGGTGTTGCCGGGCTGCGGCCGGCCGATGTCCAGCAGACCGAAGTACGCCGTCATGCCCGGCATGCCGAGCGTACCGAGGTAGGCCGGCAACGGTGCCAGTCCCGGATCGACGCGATGCATGTCCTTGCCGTCGGAAAGCGCGTACTCCTGGACGCCGAACATGCCGACGACGTGATCGCCGACTGCGAAGCGCGGATGCCGCGACGCCGTGACCCGCCCGACGCCGCCGGCGCGCATGACGTCGCCCAAAGCCACCGGCGCGATATAGGATCGCGCGTCGTTCATCCATCCGCGCATCGCCGGGTCGAGCGAGATGTAGAGCACGCGGACCAGCACCTCCCCGTCGGCGGGATCCCGCACCGGCTCCTCGGTGAACGTCCAGTCCTTGCGCGTGGGCAGCCCGACGGGACGCGCGGCGAGTCGGCATTGGCGGTTCTGCATCGGCATGGCGTTTCCCTTCGGCCGCAGTCGCAAACGCGTAGTGTGCCCGCGAATAGCGAGTTCGTCCGTGACGCTGGTACAGGAGGACGGTCCGCGCGATGGCGTAAACTGGTTCGCATTGAACGCCGCGCGTCCCCGCGCGGTCAAAATGCCCATGGCCGAACCCAATCACTGGTCCTTCCCGACGCCGCTGCAACCCAATGCGGCGGACGTCGAATTCGATCTGCAGCGTGCGCTCAACGCCGTCGTGCGACTGTCGTCGCGCATTCCCGAGGACGGCTTCACCGCGGCGATGCTCGGTACCAAGCGCGATGGCAACGGCGTCGTCATTCGCGACGACGGCCTCATCGTCACCATCGGCTACCTGATCACCGAGGCCGAGACAATCTGGATCACCACTTTCGACGGCCGCGTGGTGGAAGGACATCCGCTCGCCTACGATTTCGCGACCGGGATGGGACTCGTACTGCCGCTCGGGCACCTTGGCGTCAAGCCAGTGGTCATGGGCACGGCCGCGGGTGTCGACGTCGACGACGACGTGTACGTCATCGGCCACGGCGGCCGCGCGCATGCGCTGAAGGCCGAGGTATTCGCGCGCCGCGAGTTCGCCGGCTACTGGGAGTACCTGCTCGACGTGGCGCTCTTCACCACGCCGCCGCATCCGGAATGGAGCGGCGCCGCGCTACTCGACGGCGACGGCCGGCTGATCGGCATCGGCTCGCTGTTCGTGCAGGAAGCGGAGGGCGACGACGTGCGCAAGGGCAACATGTTCGTGCCGATCGACGAGCTGACGCCCATTCTCGACGATCTCGTGCGGACGGGACGCGCGGCGCAGCCGCCGCGGCCGTGGCTCGGCGTGTACGCCAGCGAGGACGAGAGCCGGCTCGTCGTCGGCGGGCTCGCGCAGGGTGGACCGGCCGAATGCGCCGGCATGCGCCAGGGCGACCTGATCGTCGCCGTCGCCGACCAGCGCGTGACGACGCTGGCCGAACTCTTTCGCAGCGTATGGCGCCTCGGACCTTCCGGAACGGAAATCCCCATCACGCTCGCGCGCGACGGCGCCACCGTGCCGATTCGCGTCCAGTCGGCCGACCGCGGCGATTTCCTTAAAAAGCCCTCGCTGCAATAAGAATGAGGGTCAGACTCGAATTCTCCTAAGAACGCGGAGAATTCGAATCTGACCCTGGCGGTCGACGCAGGTGCCAGTCGGTCGCGCGCTGGAACGCGCGGCCGAGCCGCACCAGCATCGCCTCCCCGAACGGCGCGCCGATCAACTGGACGCCGATCGGCAGTCCGGCGGCCGAGAATCCGGCGGGCAGTGAGAGCCCGCAGGCGCCGAGGTAGTTGACGGTGCGCGTGAAGTACGCGAGCGGCGCCGTCGCTTCGTCGACGTCGTGCAACGGCACCGCAGTGATCGGCAGCGTCGGTGTCAGGAGCGCGTCGTGTCCGCGCATCCGCGCGACGATCGCCGCCTGCGCGCCGCGCATCGCCGAGAGGTCGCCTATGTAATCCGTCGCGCTGATCGCCTTGCCGCCGACGAGCCGCTTGCGCACCCACGGATCGAGGGGGACCGCGGGATCCTCGGCATAAGCGCGGTGAAACGCAAAAGCTTCGGCGGCCAGGATCTGGCCCACGCGCGCGGCGATCTCGTCGAAGTCGAACGGCGCGCGGACCTCGGTCACCGTGGCGCCCAGGTCGCGCAGCACCGCGATGGCGGTGTCTCTTGCCTGCACAACGGCGGGCTCGATGTAGTCGGGAAACTGCTCGGGCGCGAGGCAGCCGATGCGCAGGCCGCGGATGTCGACATCGCGCGCCAGTGCGCCGGCAAAGTCGACGTGCGGCGCGCCGCGCGTGGCGGGGTCGCGCGGATCGTGACCCGCCATCGCCGCCGTCAGCAGCGCGACGTCGTCGACCGTATGGGCGAGCGGTCCGATGCTGTCGAGCGACGTCGACAGCGGCACCGCACCGTGGAGGCTGACCAGGCCGTACGTCGGCTTCAGCCCCGTGACACCGCACAGCGCGGACGGAATGCGAATCGAACCGCCGGTGTCGGAGCCGATGGCGGCCGGCGCCATGCCCGCGGCTACGGCCACTGCCGAGCCGCTCGACGAGCCACCGGCGACGCGGTGCACGGCCGCGTCCCAAGGATTCCACGGCGCGCCCATCGGTTCGTTGCGGCCCCAGCCGCCGAACGCGAACTCGACCATGTGCGTCTTCCCGAGCGGAATCATTCCGGCCGCCAGCAACTTCGCGACGATGGTCGCCGTTTGATCCGATTTGCGGCCGCGCCAGCTCTTCGCACCCGCCGTAGTCTGCCGGCCTTCGACCTCGAACAGGTCCTTGAGCGCGATCGGCAAGCCGTGCAGAGGCCCGCGCAGCGCGTGCACGCTGCGCTCGAGATCCGCCGCGTCGGCCAGGCGCAGCGCATCTTCGCGATAGACATCGACGAACGCGTGCAGCTTGCCGTCGTCCGCGGCGATACGCGCGAGGCAGGCTTCAACGAGCGCGCGCGAAGTCGTGTCGCCGCGCGCGAGCAGTGCGCCGAGTTCGACGAGCGAATGGAATGGCAGGTCGGTGGCCATGTGGGTGGGCGGTCCTCGCGAGGGGGTCGAAGTGTGGATCAGGGACCGGTGGCAGCACGATCGGCGCTCGACAGTCTAGAACATCGGGTGATGCGTTTCACGACGTTCCTGCCATGCCCCCTCCGGCAGCCGGATCCGCGTCCTGCCTGATGACCGGCGCCAGCATGAGCATGGCCCGACTCTCCAGGTCCTTGGTGCTGTTGGCCGGCGTTGCCGGGGGTCATATCGAGCTGGCGGGTGGCAAGATGGTCGCACCTATCGCCAGTCAGATTCCCGCACGTCCACACTGTTACGGCCACGGCTATGGCATAGTTAAAATCTATCTATGTGATCAGATCATACAATTAGATTAATCACGATCGCGCGGGCATGATCTGCTTGTCGATTCATTCCGATCCAGGAGGTAAGCCATGTCCCAGTCCCCGTTTCCGATCAAGGAAGGCCAGAGCGTCCCGCAGGTCAGCTTCCGCATTCGCCGCCATGGCGAGTGGGCGACCGTGACCACCGACGACCTCTTCGCCAACAAGAACGTCGTCGTGTTCTCGCTGCCCGGGGCGTTCACGCCCACCTGCTCGTCCACCCACCTGCCGCGCTTCAACGAGCTGGCACCCGCGTTCAAGGCGCAGGGGATCGATTCGATCATCTGCATCTCGGTGAACGATCCGTTCGTAATGGAGGAGTGGGGCAAGGACCAGGAAGCCGAGAACGTGTTCCTGCTGGCCGACGGCAACGGCGAGTTCACCGAAAAAATGGGTCTCCTGGTGGACAAGTCCGACCTGAATTTCGGCAAGCGTTCGTGGCGCTACTCGATGCTCGTGCGCAACAGGAAGATCGAGAAGCAGTTCCTCGAGCCGCAGGAACCGGGCGACCCGTTCAAGGTATCCGACGCCGACACGATGTTGGGTTACATCAACCCGAGGGCGAAGAAGCCCGACCAGGTGGCCGTCCTGACCCGTGACGGCTGCGTGTTCTGCGCCAAGGCGAAGAAGCAGCTGTCCGATGCCGGCTTCGACTATGTGGAGATTTCGCTCCCGCATACCATCCGGTCACGCGCCGTGGGCGCGATCGCCGGGTCCGGCACGGTGCCGCAGGTGTTCATCAACGGCAACCTGATCGGCGGTGCGGAAGCGCTCGAAAAATTCCTGGAGAAGGCGGCATAGGCAGGTGCGGCATTTGCAGGACAGATGGGGCTGGAGGTCCGGCCCCATCGTTGCACCGGAAGGATCAACATGACACCGACTACGACCATGCAAGTCCAGCCGATTGTCGCCGATGTGGCGGTGATCGGCGCCGGAACGGCCGGACTCGCCGCCTACCACGCTGCGAAGACGGCGGGCAAGCGCGCGCTGCTGATCGAAGCGGGCCCCTATGGCACCACCTGCGCCCGCGTCGGCTGCATGCCAAGCAAGCTGCTGATCGCGCCGGCGGAAGCCGCGCATGCGGTCGACCGCTTCGGCGCGTTCGGCCTCGCGCTGGACGGCCCGGTCAGGATCGACGGCAAGGCCGTCATGGCGCGGGTCAAGCGCGAACGCGATCGCTTCGTCGGATTCGTGACACGCGGCGTGGACACCATCCCGCCCGCTGACCGCATTCTCGGCCGCGCGCGCTTCGTCGACGCGACCACATTGCTGGTCGACGAGCACCTCACGATCAAGGCGGCCCGCGTGGTCATCGCCACTGGCTCGTCGCCGAGTCATCCGGCCGCATGGAAGGCACTGGGCGATCGCCTGTTGACCAGCGACGACGTGTTCGAATGGGACGACCTGCCCGCAAGCGTGGCGGTGTTCGGTCCCGGCGTGATCGGACTCGAGCTGGGCCAGGCGCTGCATCGCCTGGGTGTGCGCGTCAAGGTGTTCGGCCGCGGTGGCGGCATCGGACCCCTTGCGGACCCGGCGCTGATCGCTGAAGCGCACAGGGTATTCGGCGCCGAGTTCTATCTCGACATCGACGCGAATGCGCAGGTCGTGCGCGATGGCGACGCCGTGGTGGTGACTTACCGTGGCCTCGATGGCGCGTCGCATGTCGAGTGCTTCGACTACCTGCTGGCAACCACGGGCCGGACGCCGAACGTGCAGGGCTTGAGACTCGAGAATACGCCAGTGACGCTGCGCGCGAACGGCGTGCCCGACTACGACCGCTTCACGCTGCAATGCGGCGCCACGACGATCTTCATCGCGGGCGACGCCAACCACGACGTGCCGATCCTGCACGAGGCCGCGGACGAGGGCCGCATCGCGGGCGCCAATGCCGCGCGCTTCCCCGACGTCCGGCCTGGCTTGCGGCGCGCGGGTATCGGCGTCGTGTTCAGCGATCCGCAGATCGCGGTGATCGGCGGCGGCTACGCGGCCGCGCGCGAAGTGCCCCATGTGATCGGCGCGGTGTCATTCGAGGACCAGGGCCGCTCCCGCGTGATGCTGCGCAACCAGGGCATGCTGCACGTGTACGCGGAGATCGGCAGCGGCCGGTTTCTCGGCGCGGAAATGCTCGGGCCCGACGCCGAGCACATCGGTCACCTGCTGGCGTGGGCGCTGCAGATGAAACTTACCATCGCGCAGATGCTCGAGATGCCCATCTACCATCCGGTGGTGGAAGAGGGCCTGCGTACGGCGTTGCGCGACGCCCAGCAGGCGCTCGACCAGGTGGCGGGCACGCTCGCGGCGGCGTAGAGGCGGTCACGCGGCCGCCGCTTGCACGCCGTGAAGCGCACGGCGTGAGGCGAGGTGCGCAGGAGGCCGCGGGGCCGTTGGCTACAATGTCGGCCATGACGACCTACCCGCATCTCCTCGCACCGCTCGATCTTGGCTTTACCTCGCTGCCCAATCGCGTGCTGATGGGTTCGATGCACACCGGACTCGAGGAAGCGTCCGACGGCTTCGAGCGAATGGCCGCGTTCTATGCCGAACGCGCGCGTGGCGGCGTCGGCCTGATCGTGACGGGCGGCATGGCGCCCAATTTCGTGGGCCGCCTCGAACCGAGGGCCTCGCAATTGTCGTTCCCGTGGCAGCTCGCCAGGCACCGGCTCATCACCGACGCCGTGCACGACGCGGGCGGCCGCATCGCCCTGCAGATCCTGCATGCCGGCCGCTATGCGTACCACCCGCTGGCGGTCGCGCCGTCCTCGTCGCGTTCGCCGATCAGCCCGTTCCGCGCGCGCGGTCTCACCGGCTGGGGCGTGCGCAAGACGATCCGCGACTATGCGCGCTGTGCGCGACTCGCGCAGCGCGCCGGCTACGACGGGGTCGAGGTCATGGGGTCCGAGGGCTACCTGATCAACCAGTTCATCGCGCCGCAGACCAATCACCGCGACGACGAGTGGGGCGGCCCGCTCGCCAACCGCATCCGCTTCCCGGTCGAGATCGTGCGCCGCACGCGCGAGGCGGTCGGGCCGAACTTCATCATCATCTACCGGCTGTCGATGCTCGACCTGGTGGAGGGCGGCAGCACGTGGGACGAGGTGGTCGCGCTCGCGCAGGCCGTCGAGGCGGCCGGCGCGACGATCATCAACACCGGCGTCGGCTGGCACGAGGCGCGCATCCCGACCATCGCGACGATGGTGCCGCGCGCCGCGTTCGCGTGGGTGACGCGGCGGATGAAGGGGCATGTCGGCATCCCGCTCATCACCACCAACCGCATCAACGATCCGGCGACGGCGGAAGCGGTGCTCGCGCGGGGCGACGCCGACATGGTGTCGATGGCGCGGCCGTTCCTCGCCGACGCCGCTTTCGTCGCCAAGGCGGCACAGAACCGCGCCGACGAGATCAACACGTGCATCGGCTGCAACCAGGCGTGCCTCGACCAGATTTTCGCGCGCCAGATCGCGTCCTGTCTTGTGAATCCGTATGCATGCCACGAGACGGTGCTCACTGCCGCGCCCGCCGCGGCGCGGAAGAAGGTGGCGGTGGTGGGCGCCGGCCCGGCGGGAATGGCCGCGGCGACGACGGCCGCCGAACGCGGACATGCGGTGACGCTGTTCGACGCCGCGGCCGAAATCGGCGGCCAGTTCAATCTCGCGCGCCGCATTCCGGGCAAGGAGGAGTTCGCCGAAACGCTGCGCTACTTCCGCACGCAACTCGCGCGGCTCGGCGTGGACGTCCGCCTGTCGCAGCGCGTCGATGCGAGCGATCTCGCGGGCTTCGATCATGTGCTGCTGGCGACCGGCATCGTGCCGCGGACGCCGGTGATTCCCGGCATCGAGCATCCGCGGGTGGCGAGTTACGTCGAGATCGTCGACGGCAGCAGGCGCGCGGGCCGCAAGGTCGCGGTCATCGGCGCCGGCGGCATCGGCTTCGACGTAGGCGAACTGCTGACGGCGCGTGATACGCCAGATGGGCACGCGAGCGACGGTGCGTCGGGCGATCCGGCAATCGCCGCCTTTCGCGACGAATGGGGCATCGACGTCGACTATGCGCGGCGCGGCGGCATCAAGCCCGCGCATGAGCCCGCCGGACCGTCCCAAGGGCGTATACCGGAGGACGCAGCGCCAGGGAGTTCCACCGAGGGGCCTCCTGCGCGACAGGTGTTCCTGTTGCAGCGCAAGGAGTCGAAAGTAGGCGCGGGTCTCGCCAAGACCACCGGATGGATTCGGCGCACGCTGCTCAAGCGACGGGGTGTGGTGATGCTGGCCGGCGTCGAGTACGAGAAGATCGACGACGCTGGTCTGCACATCAGGATCGACGGCGTTTCGCGGCTGCTCGACGTCGACACGATCGTGACCTGCGCCGGGCAGGAGCCGCGGCGCGACCTGGTCGCGGGCCTCACGGCGGCGGGCATCCGCCATGAACTGATCGGCGGTGCGGACGTGGCGCTCGAACTCGACGCCCAGCGCGCGATCGCGCAAGGGACGAGGGCCGCGCTCGCACTATGACGTGGCGGCGCGGACACTCAAGCTGCGACCTACGGACGAAATTGCACGGGCGCGTCGTTCGACTCGACGGCGAGGATTCCCTTGGTCAGGAATTGCCGCGGCTGCTCCATCGGCCGCTTTTCCAGGACGACCACGCTGTCGTAGAAATGGAGTCCATGCGTCGATCGGGTGAAGGCGTCGACCGCCAACGCCGCGGGATCTTTCGAATGCCAGGCATGGAGGCGATCCACCAGGGTCTTTGTGTACTCGATGAACGTGCCGCTCCTGCCAATGCCGCCGCCCCAACCCGGCCATAGTGACGTGTGGGTGTCTTCGCAGACGTAGACGCCGTTCGCGTCGACGTGCGGATACAGTTCCTCGAACGTGGCGATTTGCTGGTGCATCTGGTGGCCGCCGTCGTCGATCAGGATGTCGATGTGCGGCACGCTCTGGCGCACGGTGGCCAGGAAGTTCCGGTCACCCTGGTCTCCGATCAGGATCGACGTCCTGTCGTCGGCGAACTGCCGGCACGCCGGATCGACGTCGATGCCGACCACCCGCGCGCCGCGTCCGAAATAGTAGTGCCACATCGGCAGCGACCCGCCCGCCGCGACGCCGATCTCGACAATGACCGGCGACTTGCCCCGATAGCGCTGAAGGTGCCGGTGATAGATCTCGAAATAGTGACCCCACTTGCACGCCGCCCGGCTGGGATTGTTGTAGAAATATTCCTCCAGCGGGTTCAAGTCCGTGGGCGACTCGGGGCCGCCGGGGCCGGCCTTCCGCTTCCACGCGGCGCCCACGATGTCGCGAATGACCTGGCCTAGCATGAGCGGGGGGCGGCGTCCGTCACCGGACAACGCATGGCGGCTGGAGCATCGCGAGCTGGCATCGCAGCACTTTAGCATTTCCCCGCGCGACCGTTGGTCGCCGTTCCTTTGCCAAAATCGGCGGGCAGCGATACATTGCGCGGTCAAGAAGTGAGGACGCGATCCCGAAGGGAGGATGGATGTGTACGCAATGCGATGACGAAGGTAAACCGCGGGCGATCTCGCGCCGCGACTTTCTCCGAACCGGTGGTGTAGCGGCGTTGTCGCCGTGGTTCGCCGGCAGCGCGCTCGCCGCCGACGCGCCGCCGCCGGGTGCCCCGCCGCCGCCGAACGCGATCGCTCCCGCGGAGGCGCTGAAGCGCCTGCTGGAAGGCAATGCGCGCTACGCGGCGAACACCCTGAACCAGCGCGATTTTTCGTCGGGCCGCAGCGCGCGCGCGCAAGGGCAGCATCCGATCGCGGCCATCCTCTGCTGCGCGGATTCGCGGGTGGCGCCGGAACTCACGTTCGACCAGGCGCCGGGCGAGCTGTTCGTCGTGCGCGTGGCCGGCAACGTGGTGTCGCCGGACCTCCTTGCGTCGCTGGAGTACGGCGTGCAGTTTCTCGGTGCTCCGCTGATCATGGTCGTCGGCCATTCGGGGTGCGGCGCCGTGGACGCGGCGATCAAGGTATTGAAGACGAAGGCGGTGCTGCCCGGCCACCTGCCGGACCTGATCGCCGCGATCAAGCCCGCCGTCATCGTGGCGGAACGAACGCAGTCGGGGAACCTGCTCGACAACGCGATCGCCGAGAACGTCCGGCGGCAGACCGCGCGGCTCAAGGCATCGCCGCCGGTCGTGCAGAAGTTCTACACCGGGAAAAAGATCGACATCGTCGGTGGCGTGTACGACATCGCCAGCGGCAAGGTCACACTGGTCTAGCGCCTGCCGGCCGGCCGGTCAGTTGCCGGCCGCGGGTGCTGCGTCCGACATGCGCCGCGCGACCGCCTCGGGCAGTCGCGACCTGACCGCCGTGCGGATTGCGTCGCGTATGCGCACGGCCATCGCCGCCGATGGCGGGGCCGCCGGCGCCGTGCCGGTCGCCACTGCACGGGCCGCCGCCCCCGTCGGCGTGGTCACCCGCGACAGCGCGAGCAAGACGTCGGTGCGGTTGTCCGCGGCAGCGGTCGTCTGCGGGAAGAACGGCAGGAACGTCGTGCCGACCTGCGCCATGCCCACGTAGTCGCCGATGAAGTAGCGGCCGCCGGCCAGTGGCGCCTTCGTGTAGTCGAACGTCTCGCCGATGCGGCGCTCGGTCCACGCGACGCCGTCGCTGGACGTCGCGAGCCATGTGTCGGTCGGCAGCGTGGCGGGATCGGCCGTGTTGCTGCGCAGGTCGTAGTAGTTGACGCCGATCATGCCGTCGGCGCGAATGGTCACCGACGGGATCAGCGCGGGCGCCGAGACGTCGCCGTTGATGCGCAGCGGCGCCGTCCACGTGAGGCCGCCGTCGAGCGAGCGCGTGAACGCGATCTTGTCGTGCGCGCCGCCGGGAAAGCGCGAGTCCTGCCACACCACCGCGAGCGACCCGTCCTGGCCCGCGGCGATGGCGCCGATCGCCGAGCCATCGCGAATGCCGATTCCCGTTTCCGGGTCGAACGTCCCCGCCGTCTGCAGGTCGGACACTGTGACCGGGGGCGACCACGTCACGCCCCGGTCGGCCGAGCGGATGATCCGCAACCGCGCGTCCTGCGGGCCGACGTTGGCGAGTTCCGTGAAGAAATTGATCAAGGTGCCGTCGGGCAGCACGACGATCTGGTTGTTGAGCGTCTGGCTGTTCGCGCCGGGATCGTAGATGTTGCGTGCGGGTTCCCACGTGGCGCCGCCGTCGGTGGTCCGGGCGAGCCACGTCGGCCCGTTGTTGCCGGTCAGCCGGTCCCACACCACGTAGACATAGCGTGAATCGGTCGGATCGGCGGTGAGCGCTTCCTTGTCGTTGAAGTTCTGCGCGCCGTCGCCGCGCACGGTGATCGGGCTGCTCCACGTACGGCCGCCGTCGGTGGAACGGCTGACGAGGATGGCGTTGTTGCCGTTGGTCACATTGTTGAAAGCGAGCGCCGCCTGGTGCGCGGTGCCGTCCGGCGAAAAGCTCACCCACGGATCGGAACTGCGCTCGAAGTCGGCGCCGTTGGCGGCATTGCCGCCGGAGCAGCGCGAGAATGCCGCGGAGGTGCGCGTCCACGTGCCGCCGCCATCCAGCGAATACGCGGCGCCGAGCCCGCGGGCGCCGCCGTTGGACCAGCGGTCCTGTTGCCAGACGCCGATGAAGTTGTCGGGATTGGCCGGATTGACGGCGATGAACGGCTCCACTTCCGAGTTGATGTAGACGGTGCCGGTCGCCGGTACGCCGTCGCAGCCGGGCGCGTACGGCGACAGCGCGCTCGCCTGCGTGAGCGCGTCGAGCAGCAGGGCGTTGGTCGTGCACAGGCTGGACGTCACCGGGCCGTAGCCCTCGGCCACGTATCCCTTCGCGACCATCGCTGCCTTGATGCCCGCATCGGTCGTGTAGCGATGATTGGAGTCCGCGCGCTGGTTCCACAGGCGTGACACCGGTACGGTGCCGAACCGGCACGAGCCGGTCGTCGTGTTGGGCAACGCGGCGTAGAACGCGTTCGGCGACTCGAGGATGTACCCGCTGTAGTTTGGATCGGTACCGATCTTCGCGAGGATCGCCGAGCACTCGGCAGGCGAGGCGGAGAAGAAATGTGAATCGCCATGCTGTGGCGGAATGTAGAAGCGGCACACCGGATTGGCGCCGCCGGACCCGTCCGCCGCCACGGCGAAGCCACGCCCGGTGCGCGTCCAGCCCACGGTGCGTCCCGAGTCGAGGTCGTCGATCTCGTTCGGGAGCGACGTGATGAAGTAGTGATCGAACGCCGCGTTGTAGAACTCCACGGCGGTCGACGGCGGCGGCGGCGGGAAGACGGCGGCCACGGCGAAGGTGGACGCGGCGCCGAATGCAGCGGCGAGCGTAACGACGACGGTGCGGATGGATGGCATGCGGCGAGCTCCTGGGGTGCCGGAGCAGTGTAGCAGCGGCCGCGACGGCCTCTGCCTAGCACGCGGGTGCGCCGCGGCGGCTAGTCCGACTGCCGCATCACGTCGATCGTGAGCTTCACGAGCTTGGCCAGCGACTCGGAGTCGGGGAGCGTGTCCTCGGTGACGCCGATCGCGCGGAGGTAGGTCGCGCCGGCGCGCAGCGCGCGGGCGCGCGTGTCGAGGGGAACCCCGGCGTAGCGGGCGCCGTAGGCGACGCGCAATGCGTCGGTCAGCGCGAGTGCCAACTTCTCGGCGAGCAGCGATCCTTCCGGCTCCTCCATCCGCATCGCGCCGCGGCCGGTGAGCAGCCAGTGCAGGTTGATGTTGCGTACTTCGGCCAGGCGCTGCAGGTAATCCTGCGTGGCCGAGTTGCGGCGCTCGGCGTTGGATACCGTGTTCTCGTGGATGCCGAGCGCGGCGGCGAACGCCTTCTGGCTCTCGGCGCCGCGGACGAGGCGCAGGCGTTCGCCGAGCGTCACGCGGACTCCGGACGCGGCGCGGACGTGGTCATGGGAACGTCAGATCTTGTGTGTTGCATTTTTGTCACGCGACCGGCGGGGCAGGCGAACATTCCGCTTGCCTGCGCGCGTCCGCCGATATTATCATCGGGTCATTCGTTCTCTCACGGACAGCAACGCCGTTCCATATCCATGTTGAACCTCAAACGTACATTCGAAGGCATTGCCCGGGCGCCCCGCGCGCAGGGCATCGCCATTGGACGCGTCAATGCGGGCATGCGTGGGTATGGTCATTCGCCGGTCAATTTCGGCGTACTGAAGACGTTGTAGCTCCCCCGACCGGAAGACATTCCGCCGGGAGGACAGGCGGAACAGTCGGAAGGTCAAGCAATTTCCCCTCCTGATTGTCACCGCCAGCCGTAGAGGACTGGCTGTTCGCGTTGGCACGCGCAATTCCTGCGCGCGCCTGCGGAAGAAAGGAGTGCTTGAAACCATGACTGACATTCGTCACATGACCACCAGCGCCTGGCGGCTGCGCGCCGGCATGCCCGCGTTTCCGGGCCTGTCGGGTGCGCGCTGCGGCGGCAATAACGTCCCCGCGATTGGCGCGGGCGTGCGGCCGTACCGCGGCGCCGGCAACGGCATGCAGGAAAACGGCAGCCGGGTTTCCGCCCCGAGGAGCGCGATGTAGCTTGCCGCATTCCTCCGCAGGAGGCCCGGATGCCCTGTCAGGCTCCGGGCGCTTGTAGCCTGGTGCCACACTAAATGACGATAATGAGGCACACAAAATGGCTAGGCTCTTGGAAGAACTGGAGCGACCCTACGGACGGGACCACTACGAGCTCATCAAGGCGGGTCGGGATGGCATTTACAGGCGGGCGGCGGATGGCTTGATCGTCCGCATCGCAGCAGCGGAAGGCGCCCGCGAGGCCGAAAGCATGGCGCGCGCGTTGCTCGATCTCGCGTGCCGCTATGCATCAGGGCAGTAAGTCCGGTGGCGACACCGGGCCGCAGGACCGGCGTGCCATGTGGCCGTCGTAACGGAAACGTGAAACGGATGCCGGATGGGCAATGCAATGTGCCCGTCCTCATCTGCCGCCGCGGTTGGCGGGGAGGTGCCCATCATGTTCACAACCTTTACCCGGTGGTGACACCGGGAAGCAGTACCGGCGATTTCGAAGGCTGTGCGCGGCCTTCCCAACCGACGATCGGGATCGCCGCCTCGTCTGCCCGCCCCTCGGGCGGATGAGGTCACAAGTCGCGGCCACCCGGCGGGGCAACCCGCCGGGCCGTGGCGAAAGCGTCTAAGGGGTCAGAGCGTTAATTATCGCGCTTAGGGGTCAGAGCGTTAATTATCGGCGAGCCGATAATTAACGCTCTGACCCCTAAGCGCGATAATTAACGCTCTGACCCCTAAGCGAGACAAATCGCCCCGCATTGATGCATACTTTGTGGCACGTTCATTGCCTGCGAAGGTGCGCGCCGGACCTCCGGTACTTCCAGTCTCATGGAACCGCTCGTACTCACAGTCGACATGGCCGGCCTCCCTCAGGCGTGGGTGGCGCTCGAGGAAGCCGTGACGTATCACGCCAAGCAGATGGTCGCGTGGTCGATCGGCCGCGAGGTCCGTGAGTTCCGCGGCGGCTGGCAGAAGAACGGCGAACGCTCGCGCATCATCACCAAGTCGATCCTCGCGATCAAGGGTACCGGCGCCGGTTCGCACCTGCATGCGCCCGGGCTCACCAATTCGATGCTGTTCGCGCGCGACCGCCAGTTGTGCGGCTATTGCGGCAAGCGCTTTCTCGTCCGCGACCTGTCGCGCGATCACGTGATTCCCGTTTCGCACGGCGGCCGCGATTCGTGGACCAATACCGTCACCGCCTGCCGTAGCTGCAATACGCGCAAGGGCGGCCGCTCGCCGGAGCAGGCGTACATGCCGCTGCTCTATGTTCCCTACGTGCCCAACCGGCACGAGCATTTCATCCTGCGCAACCGCCGGATCCTGGCCGATCAGATGGAATACCTGCTGGCCGGCGTGCCGCGCAGCAGCCGCCTGCACGAGTTGAAGGACGCAGGCGCCGGCAACGCGCAGCGCATCCTTTTCAGCTAACCGTGCGGACTCGGCGCACGGTGCGCGCTTCGACACGCGATCCGGTGTGCGTCGAGCTCTCGTGATGTACGATTGCAGGCTTGTTGCACTGCGGCGATCCCGCGGCTGCGACACTTCGAGGCGCACCGCAACGGTGCGCCTTAAGGGCTGACAGAATACAACTCCAGAGGATGACGCAATGCTGACTCGTCGTGGTTTGCTGCAACTGGGCGCGGGGCTGCTCGCGCTGACAATCGGCGCGGGCGCGCCAATGGCGCTCGCGCAGAGCAGGACCAAAGTCGCCGCCGTGTACACGGTCCCGGTCGAACAGCAGTGGGTGAGCCGCATCCACAAGGCGCTCAACGCCGCCAAGGACCGCGGCGAGATCGAGTACGTGTTCTCGGAGAAGGTCGCCAACGCCGACTACGAGCGCGTGATGCGAGAGTTCGCGGAAAAGGGCAACACGTTCATCGTCGGCGAGTCCTTCGCCGTAGAAGCCGCGGCGCGCAAGGTCGCCAAGGATTACCCGAAGGTGTCGTTCCTGATGGGCTCGTCGGGCAAGCCGCAGGCGCCGAACTTCGCGGTGTTCGACAACTACATCCAGGAGCCGGCGTATCTCACCGGCATGATTGCCGGCGGCATGACCAAGACCAACAAGATCGGCATGGTCGGCGGCTACCCGATTCCCGAAGTGAACCGCCTGATGCACGCGTTCATGGCGGGAGCCAAGGACGTGAACCCGAAGGTCGAGTTCATGGTGACGTTCATCGGCTCGTGGTTCGATCCGCCGAAGGCCAAGGAAGCGGCGTTCGCGATGATCGAGAAGGGCGCCGACGTCATGTACGCCGAGCGCTTCGGCGTGTCCGACGCGGCAAAGGAGCGCGGCAAACTCGCGATCGGCAACGTCATCGACACCCAGGCGCAGTACCCGGACACCGTCATCGTGTCGGCGCTGTGGAACATGGAGCCGACGATCGACACCGCCCTGAAGAACGTCACGGCCGGCAAGTTCAAGGCCGAGGACTACGGCCAGTATTCGCTGATGAAGAACAAGGGCTCGGAAATGTCGAAGCTCGGCACGTTCGAAGCCAAGGTTCCGAAGGAGCTGCAGGCAAAGGTCGCGGCCAAGCAGAAGGACATCCTCGACGGCAAATACAAGGTCGGCGTCGTGGAGACGGAACCGAAGTCGACGGCGAAATAATCACGATGAGGCACGATGGCGCCCTGGTCAAGGCCGGGGCGTTGTTGTTTTCGTCGATCCCGCGCGGGCGGAAATTCGGTGTCGCCGCCTCCTACATGGGTCGTCCACGCGAAAGTGGAAATCCGGCATCGCGGGACGGCAGTACGGCATCGGCGCGGCAACGCCTCGGGGTCCCCGCTTTCGCGGGGACGACGGTGGCCAAGTGACGACGACGTCGGCTGCGCCCGTCCTCCGCCTCTTCGGCATCACCAAGCGCTTCGGCCCACTGACCGCCAACGACGGCATTTCGCTCGACCTGGCACGCGGCGAAGTGCTGGCGCTGCTCGGCGAGAACGGCGCCGGCAAGTCCACGCTGGTGTCGATCCTGTTCGGCCACTACATGCCGGACGAGGGCAGGATCGAGGCGTTCGGCGTGCCGCTGCCGCCCGGCGACCCGGGCGCGGCACTCGCTGCAGGCATCGGCATGGTGCACCAGCACTTCACGCTGGCCGACAACCTCTCGGTGCTCGACAACGTGATGCTCGGTACCGAATCGCTGTGGCGGATGAAGTCGCGGCGGCGCGTGGCGCGGGCACGCCTCGTCGCCACCGCGCAACGCTTCGGTCTGCGCGTGGACCCGGGTGCGCGCGTCGGCTCGCTGTCGGTGGGCGAACGGCAGCGCGTCGAGATCCTGAAGGCGCTGTTCCGCGACGCGCGCGTCCTGATCCTCGACGAGCCGACCGCCGTGCTGACGCCGCAGGAGTCGGAATCGTTGTTCGCGACGCTACGGCAACTCGTCGCCGAGGGCCTTTCGCTGATCTTCATCAGCCACAAGCTGTCGGAGGTGCTGCGCGTGTCCGATCGCATCGCGGTGCTGCGCGCGGGCAGGCTCATCGCCACGCTGCCGGCGCGCGGCGCTGATCGCGCGCAACTCGCCGAACTGATGGTGGGTCGCGCGGTGCCCGCGCCCGTGGCGAAGCCCAACCGGTCCGGCGCGGCCGTGTGCACGATCGCCAACGCATCGATCGCAGGTGCGCTTGCGGACGTATCGCTGGCGATCAATGCCGGCGAGATCACGGCGATCGCCGGCGTGTCGGGCAACGGCCAGCAGGCGCTCGCCGACGTGCTGTGCGGCATGCGCGCGCCCGAGTCGGGCCGCGTGACGGTGGCCGGCCGCCTGCTTTCCGCCGACCCCCGCGTCTGGATCGCGGCAGGGGTCGCGCGCATCCCGGAGGACCGGCATGCGGTCGGCCTGATCGGCGACCTGCCGCTGTGGGAAAACGCGATGGCCGAGCACTGCCTGACGCGATTTTCGCGGTACGGCTTCGTGCGCAGGCGCGCGGCACGTCGTTTCGCGCGCGACGTGATGACGCGCTTCGATGTGCGGGCGGGCGGCGGCGTCGATACGCCGGCGCGGTCGCTGTCGGGTGGCAACATGCAGAAGCTGATCCTCGGCCGCGTACTGTCCGGCGAGGCGGCGGCCGGCGCGGCGCCGATGCTGATCGT
>JBDTNR010000002.1:0-25887 GCA_039933655.1 Betaproteobacteria bacterium
CCGTGCGCTGCGACACGCCCGGCGTCGATGTCGCCTGCACGAGCAGACCTTGCGCCCGTGCTGCCTGTCCGATCCAGTCGGTAAGCACGCCACCGCCCTGGCCGCCCAGCGCCGCGATCAGGAGCGCTAGGGGTTCGCGCCGGGCCGCTGCGCCGGCATTCGTCATTGCGGCAACAGCCTGCGACTCGCCCAGGCGCGCGCCGCAGCGATGAATCGCTCCCACGCGCTTCCGCGGGCCACGACTTCGACACGGTAGAACGATGGGCACAACGCCGCGGCTTGCGCCAACTCCCCGCAAAGACCGCAGCCTACGCAGTCCGCGTTCACGGTCGTCACCGGGTCGATCCGCAATGGATCTTCCGGGTCCTTGAGCGTGAGCGATGGACATCCCGACAGTCGGATGCACGCGTGATCGCCGGTACACAGGTCCTCATCGATGCCGTAGCGCACGCGGGCGACGCGCTCTCCCGCGGCCTCGCACCGCGCGACATGCGGCTGCAGTCGCCGCTGCCGTTCAAGCTGGCATTCGCCTTCCGCGACGACGACCTTGAGGCCACGCTCCCGCGTAGTGAAGGCATCCGTCAGGGTTTCCTGCATCGTCGCCACGTCGTAGCCATGCACGGTACGCAGCCACTTCACGCCGACGCCGCGCAGCACGTCCTCGATCGTCGTGTCCGTCGCAGTCGTACTCTCGCCACCAGCGTCATCGCGGCGTGCCGCCGCCGGCGTCGACACGAGTTCCTGCGCCCCGGTCGCCGACGTGTAGCCATTCTTGAAGATGAGCAGCACCGAATCCGCGCGGTTCTTGACCGCAGAAGTGACGCCCGATAGAAATCCGTTGTGCCAGAACCCACCGTCACCGACGGTCGCAAGCGGGCGCTGCCCGCTGATCGGAGCGACGGCGGCGGCGCTTGCCAGACCCATGCCGTAGCCCAGGATCGAATTCCCCGTGGAGAACGGCTCGAACATCGCGAATGAATGACAGCCGATGTCGGCGGCCACATGGCGCGGGCCGAGCTCGCGCTCGACGAGCTTCAGCGCGCTGAAGACCGGCCGTTCCGGGCAGCCGATGCAAAACCCAGGCGGGCGAACCGGGACCGGCGATGCGAGCAATGCGCGCGCACGCGTCCGGACGGCAGCGACGTCTTCCCGCCATGCAGCGGCGCCCGCAGTGGATAGCGAAGGGCAGAGCTCCGCAACGAAACGGGCAAGCCCTTCCATCATGACCTCACCGCCGTATTCACCCGCCGTACCCATCACGTCCTTGCCGCGGACCGCGCAGGCACTGCCGACGCGTCCCAGCACGGCCGCGAGCTCGAACTCGATGAACTCGGGATGGCCCTCTTCGAGCACTAGCACGGCCCGCTTGCCGGCGCAAAACGCGGCAAGCTGGTCCGGCACCAGTGGATAGGTCGCGTTGAGCACAAGGATCGGCAGCCTGCCGTTCCCGCGCTCGTCGACGAGCCCGGCGGTTGCGAGTGCGCCGGCGAGGGTGTTGTACAGCCCGCCCTGCACGATCAGGCCGACATCCGCGATGTCGCCGGAGAAGATCTCGTTGAGGTGGTGATCGACGATGTAGCGTCGCGCGGCGGGCAGTCGCTCCTCGACCTTCCGCCGTTCGTGCGCGAACGTGTGCGGCGGATGCGACATGTGGCTCGCTTCGTGTACCGCAGGTGCCTGCAGGAGATTGCGCGCCGACAATGCGGGCGCGACGTTGTCCTCGCAGGTGAAGCTTCCCTGCAGATGACAAGCGCGGATCCGCAACTGGAGCATCACCGGCGTCGACGCCGTTTCCGACAACCCAAATGCGTGCTCGACCATGCGCACGATGAGCGGAAGGTCGGGCCGCGGATCGAGCAGGCACACCGAAGACTTCATTGCGAACGCATGCGTGCGCTCCTGTACGACGCTCGAGCCCTCGCCGTAGTCTTCCCCGACGATGATCAGGGCGCCGCCAAGCACGCCGGGCGATGCCAGATTCGACAGCGCGTCTGAAGCGACGTTGGTACCGACGATCGACTTCCAGGTCACCGCGCCGCGAATCGGGTAATTGACCGATGCGGCCAGCATCGCGCAGGCCGCTGCCTCGTTGGTGCACGCTTCGACGTGAACCCCGAGCGTGTCGAGATAGTCCCGCGCCTGCACCATCACATCGAGCAACTGGGACACCGGCGATCCTTGATAACCGCCGACGTAGCCGACGCCGGATTGCAGCAGTGCCTTGGTCACCGCCAGGATGCCTTCCCCCTGGAATACGTAGCCCTTGCCCTTGGCGAGCAGTGACACCTCGCGTGCGAACGAACGCTCCATCGTATCCTCCCCGCCTGACGCGTTGCTGCGCAAGCGGAGCGCCGATTCTGGGCGCGTGAACAGCGGGCAGCCTTGAGTCAGATCAAGACGTCCGGCCATGATCGGGCAGTGGCCCACTGCCTTAGTTGACACGCATCAAGGCCGCTGCGAATGCGATGCCGCAAAGTCCGGGCGGGTTTACTGCTCGCGTCTTCGGCACGCGGCATTGCACGCGAGGAGCATCAGGATGCGTTTGGCCGGGCGGACTGCGCTTGTGACGGGCGCCGCGCAGGGCATCGGCGAGGCCGTCGTCCGCGCGTTCGCCAGCGAGGGCGCAAGCGTTTGCATCGCGGACGTTGCTTTCGATCGGGCTTCCGCGCTGGCCGCGGAACTTGCGGCACAGGGCGTCCGCGCCATGGCCAGCCGCTGCGACGTGTCCAGCCGCGCGGAAGTTGCCGCCACGGTGGCCGACGCGTGTGCGCGCCTGGGTGGCATCGACATCCTTGTCAACAACGCCGGGATCACCCGCCCGGGCATGCTCCACAAGATGACCGAAGACCAATGGGATCTGGTCGTAGCGGTCCACCTGAAGGGCACCTTCAATTGCCTGCAAGCGGTCGTGCCGGGCATGATCGAGCGCCGTGCAGGCCGCATCATCAACGTCACATCGGTAGCCGGCGTTCTGGGCACCATCGGCCAGATCAACTACAGCGCCGCCAAGGCTGGCATCGTGGGGATCACAATGTCGGCGGCGCGAGAACTCGCGCAGTACGGAATCACGGTGAATGCGATTGCGCCAGGCGCAGCGACGCCGATGACAGAAACTATTCGCACCGATGACCGCTTCCGGGACAAATACCTTGCGCGCATTCCGCTCGGTCGCTGGGCAGAGCCCGCCGAAGTCGCGCCGGTGTTCGTGTTCTTCGCGTCGGATGCCGCAAGCTATGTCACGGGCCAGGTACTCGCCGCCGACGGCGGGCTGACCATTCGCTAGCCTCGACTCCACCCGCGAAGCAGAACACTGCAGGAGGCAAACTCCCGTACGGCGCGCTCCATGCATGGCGGCAATGGCGTCGCCGACGAATTTCAGGTGATCCGCCACGACATCAATCGCGAGGCCGTGAACACGTCCGACGGCAAGCACGACATCCACGCGCCGATCCACCGCCGTGCGCAGGCTGGGATCGCGGCAATCGCGAACTGGCGCCTGGCAAGCAAGGCCGCTGGCGTCGACCTGGCGGGTGTCGGCACGATCGCAACGTGTGTTTCGCGCGTCAAACGCCCAGGTGGCGGTGCAATGCGTCGGGCTGCGCTCGCAGCGTATAGCTGTCGCCCTCGAACACGACGCGACCTTTCACCAGGATGATGTTACGGTCGGTGATGGCGGTTACCGCCGCGTAGTTCTTGTCCACGATGACGGTGGCAATGCCGTGGCCCCGGATCTCGCCGACGATGCGCCAGATTTCGCGCGCGACCTGCGGCGCGAGGCCTTCGGTCGCCTCGTCGAGGATCAGCAGGTCCGGATTGGTCATCAGCGCGCGCCCGATGGTGAGCATCTGCTGCTCGCCGCCGGAGAGCTTCCAACCCCCAAACTCAAGCCGTTGGCCGAGCCGTGGAAAGGTCGCCAGCACGCGATCCAGCGTCCAGTAGCGGTGACCGTCAAGTCCGGCACGCGCCGCCATGACGAGGTTCTCGTGCACGGTCAGGTTGGGAAAGACGCCGCGGCCTTCCGGCACATAGGCGATCCCCTGGCGGGCGATGAGATGCGGTGCAGCGCCGGTCATCGGCTTGCCGCGCACCCGGACTTCCCCTTGGCGCGCCTTGACAAGGCCGAGCATGCCCCGGATCAGCGTGCTCTTTCCCATGCCGTTGCGCCCCATCAGTCCGAGGGACTCGCCGGCGTCGATACGGAAATCGATGCCGTGCAGAATGTGGCTCGCGTCGTAGTAGACGTGAAGCCCGCGCGCCTCGAGGAGCGTCTCGGTCATGGCAGGCATTCGATCACATAGTCCCGTGAAGCTGTCACGCCGCGCGCGCACGCAGTTTGAAGCGCTGGATTTTTCCGGTGGCGGTCTTCGGCAGTTCGTCGATGAATTCAATCCAGCGCGGGTACTTGTACGGCGCCAGTTGGGACTTGACGTGCTGTCTCAGTTCCTCGGCGAGCACCCCGGAGGGCTGCCAGCCGCCATTGAGTACTACGTACGCGACCGGCTTGATCAAGTTTGCTTCATCCGCCTTGCCAACGACTGCGGCCTCGAGCACCGCCGGGTGGGAAATGAGCGACGATTCGACTTCGATCGGCGACACGTAGATGCCGCCGACTTTCAGCATGTCGTCGCTGCGGCCCGCATACACAAATCTGCCGTCGGCATTCACCGAATACTTGTCGCCGCTGCGCGTCCAGGGTCCCAGGAAGGTGCTGCGACTTTTCTCGCGATTGTTCCAATAGGCCACGGCGCTGGTCGGGCCGCTGACCTGCAACTCGCCCACTTGGCCCGGCGCGACTGCTTGTCCCCGCTCGTCCACAATTCGCAGCTCGTAACCCGGAACTGGCGTGCCGGTAGTTCCGTATTGGACGCTGCCCGGACGATTCGACAGGAAGATGTGCAACATTTCCGTGGAGCCCAGGCCATCGAGGATTTCGACGCCGAAATGATCGGTCCAGCGTGTGCCGATGTTCGCGGGCAGCGCCTCGCCTGCCGATGTACAGCAGCGCAATCGGAGCTCCGTTCGCTCGGGCCGGTCCGGGCTCGCCAGCAACGAGCCGAACAGTGTCGGCACGCCGTAGAAGATCGTCGGCTGGTGCTTGCGCAACCGTTCGAAAACTGCCGTCGGCGTCGGTCGCTCGGCCATCAGCACGACGGTCGCGCCGACCGCCAGCGGAAACGTCAGGCCGTTGTTGAGGCCATACGCAAAAAACAGCTTGGCCGCCGAAAAGACCAGATCGTCCTCGCGAATTCCGAGGATCGGCTTCGCATACAGTTCGACCGTCTGAATCAGGCTGGAGTGGACGTGAAGCGTGCCCTTGGGCGCGCCCGTCGAACCGGACGAATAAAGCCAGAAACAGGTGTCGTCGCGAGTTGTCTCGGCCGTCACGCAAGCGGGATCGGCGAGCGCAAGGAGCGCCGGCAATGCGTGATGGCCGCCGGCATCGCCGCCGGAGACGATCACATGCTTGAGGTCAGGAAGCTTCCCGAATAGTGGCGCAAAGGCCGGAACCAGCGACGCCGACACGATCAGCGCACACGCGCGACTGTCCGTAAGCATGTACTCGTAATCTCTCGTCGTCAGCAGCGTGTTTGCCGCAACGGGCACGACACCGGCCTTGATGCTGCCGAGAAATGCAGTCGGAAAGTCGATGGTGTCGAGAAGGCAGAGCAGCACGCGCTGCTCGCGCCGTATGTCCAGCCGCCTTAGCGCATTGGCGCAACGATCCACTCGTTCTGCCAGTTCGCCAAAGGTATAGGTGCCGTGATCGTCGATGACGGCGGTCTTCGCGGACCGGCCTGCCGCCAGGTTGCGCCCGACGAGATCGTGCGCCGCGTTGTAGCTGCGCGGAATCTCCACCCGCGGTGGGCTCACCCGGTGATCGGCGGTGCTGAATCCGGGCATGGGTCGTTCCTCCTGGTTCACGCGCCGTTTACGATCGCGCTGCGGCCCGTGCACGTCGGGACATGCGAACTCACGCGGCTGGCACGGTCAAGCCCGGATTCCACCACGATGACGTACGCGAGGGCCTCCTCGTGGGCCGCCGAACGGCGATCGTCTGACGCGAGGGCCCCGCCGTCCTTGATTTGGACTAAGAAACCCCAAGCGGGTTCTCCCATCCTTGATGTGCGTCATAGATGGGTGCGCCGAGAGTTGGCTAGCATTCGACGATGAATCGATGCGCCGACAGCGTGGAGCGATGGTCCCCGTGTCGCCCATGGACACCGCGGCGACGGCCTGTCGATTCGTGTATGTGGAAGCAGCCGCCCACCACCCGCTCTCGGATCAAAGCGGCCGGGACGCCGTAGCCGATCCTGAGTTCCGGTCCACGTTGCATCGCCAACACCGACCATTCAGCATGGCCCAAAGAGGACAGGAAATGCCATGCTAGATACACCTATCAGACAGATCATGAAACGGTCGAAGTTGCTCAAGGCTCCGCCGGAGACACTTGTCAGCAGGGCGGCGAAGCTGATGGCGGAGAAGAACGTGGGCGCACTGATCGTGGTCGAAGGCGGCCACCTGGTGGGCATCTGTACCGAGCGCGATATTGTTTACCGCATCGTGGCGCTCGGACACGATGCGCGCACGATCGCGGTCTCGGAGGTGATGACGGCTTCGCCACTCACGGTTCATCCCGATGCGCCGTTTGGCTACGCCCTGCTGGTCATGCACGAAAACAGCTTCCGCCACCTCCCGGTCGTCGAGAACGATAAGCTCATCGGGATCGTGTCGGCGCGCAGCGCGCTGGATCCGGACCTCGAGGAATTCGTCGTGGAAGAGGAGCGCCGAATGCGCTACGGGAGGTATCGCTAGGACGTCCGGCCAAGCGTCATGTGGAAACCGTGGAGGCCCCGAACCGTGCGCCGGCACCGGTATGCCGAGCCGCAGCTTCGTGGCAATCCACTTGCTCGACGCAGCGGAAGTGCGAGGGAGACTCCGGCAGTGCGGACCGCGGGGATCGACCGGAGCGGGACGCGCCGGCGTTCATTCAGCGGCTGCCGCACGCCGCGTACCCTGGAGGCAGCACGCCAGCTGCGCAATGACGGGTGCCGGCACGGGAATCGAACCGGCAAGCGCCCGCGAGACCCATGTGGCCAGTGCATCGATGGCAGCAGGTAGCGCCGCAACATCCGCCAGATCGCAGGTCACTGTCTCCGTGCAGAAAGTGGCTGCGCCATCGGCGAACGATTCGATCTGCGGCATGCGGCGCGGATTCGCGAGCGGTTCTCCCTCCGTTCCGAGGAGCAGCAATGCATTGGCGTGCGTGGCGATCAGGACTTCGCGCATCCATCGCAGTCGTTCCCGCGGCGTCACGCCGATGACGCGATACCCATCGCCGTGGAAAGGATCGATCAGTTTGGCCAACGATTGCGCGCACGACCAGCCGCCGAGACGCACACGATAGCCGAGCAACGGCACGAGGCCCGGTGCGATCACGTCGACTGGCACGTAGGCGATCCGGTGCTGCGCCAGCAGTCGTTGCGCGTCGGCAAGACTCCGGGCCGGCTCGACGCCAAGCTCGAGCAGGATCGCAAGCGTCGTCACGCGACCGTGCGTCACGCGACATCCCGCCGCAACGGCGTCGTCATCGTCGTCGGACTCGTCGGCAGCACCGGCACCCTTCGCGCCGGGACCGTGAACGACTACCGGCACCCCATACCGTCGGAGCAGTATTGCAAGAAGCGGGATCAGGGTCAGGTGACGGCGCGTACCGCCATACGTTGGCAGGATCACGGGCAGCGGGCAATCGGCGGGCGCTTCGAGGCGGCCGACGCACGCGTCGAGCGCGCGCATGAAGGCAATGGTCTCTGCCAGCGATTCGCCTTTGATGCCCAATGCAACGAGAATGCCACCGAGCTCGAGTGCCGGCACTTCTCCCGCGAGCATCGCCGCGAACAGCGCGAACGCGCGTGCCTCGTCCAGATCGCGCGCACCCCGCCCGCCACCTCCGATTTTTCTGATCATCGCGGCGAAATCCGGAACGCTTCCGCGCGGCGCACCGATCATCGCCGCATCGCTCGCTTCGCGAAGCACGTCAATCCTTTCGCCAGATTGCAATCTCGAACACCGCGTCCTTCCCAGGCGCCTCGCTGTAAGCGAAGCCGTTGCGCTCGAGGACGCGGAAAAGCGGCACCGGCCGGCGGTCGATGACGACCATCAGGCGGTCCTCCGGACCCAGGCGATCCAGCGCTTCCATCACGCGCTCGAACGGCTCCGGCGGTTCCATGCTGCGCACGTCGAGCACGTGTTCGCGGGCCATCAGCGCGTCGACTGAATGTGCGGTCGTCGTAGTGTCGCCATCATCGTCAAATTGTTGGAGTCCTGGCGCAGGCGCTCCTTGATGCGCATCAAGGCTCGCGTAACGTCCCGCCCACGCACCAGCCGAAATTCCCTGATGCGCATCGAGTTGGCGGAAGTCGCGCCGCTCGACTGGCAGATGCAGTGCCGGCCGCGCGATGGCAATGCGCGCGCGGGCCGGTTCTGCACTGACCCACGGGTCGACCTCGCGGTGCGCGCCGAGGTCCGGAAGGGTCCGTGCTCAGGCCGCGCCGCGCCATCGCCGTTGGGGTCGAAAATCCGTCCGCTGAGCGAAGTCATCGATTACCTTCCAATGGGCGCAGAAAGTCAGCACATGCAAGCGCTCCGAAGGCTCGCGATCGAAATTCGGGTGTTGTGCTAATCTCGCCACGATCGCGCCCCGTGGTCCCGCCCGTGTCCAAGCCCAAAGTCCAGGCGCAGGCCTTTCTCGCCAGCCTGCCGCTATTCAAAGAACTCGCGCCATCCGAGCTCGAGCGTATCGCCGCGGGCACCGCCGCGATCAACGTCCCGCGTGGCGAGATCATATTCAACCGCGGCGATCCTTGCGACGGCTTCCACTTCGTCGTCTACGGACAAGTCAAGCTGGCGTTCATTTCCGCCGAGGGCAGCGAAAAGGTCGTCGAAATCGTCGCGCCCGGCTATTCCTTCGGCGAGGCGCTGATGTTCATGGAGAAGCCGTACATCCTGATGGCGCAAGCATTGGCTGATTCGATGCTTCTTCACGTTTCGAAGAATGTCGTGTTCGCGGAAATCGAGCGTGACCCGAAATTCTCGAGGAAAATGCTGGCGGGACTGTCGCGCAGGCTTCATGGGCTCATCAGCGACGTGGAAGCGTATTCGCTGCAATCCGGAACGGAGCGTGTCGTCGGCTACCTGTTGCGCCAGGATGCTCACGAAAGCGGTGAGTTCGATCGCTACGTCGTCACGCTTCCGACGTCGAAGGCAATAGTGGCCTCACGGCTCAACGTGACCCCCGAGCATTTCTCACGCATCCTGCACGACCTCATCCAGGCGCGATTGATCGCAGTCGAGGGTCGTGAAATAACCATTCTCGATCCGGAAAGACTCAAGAACTATCACGGTTGACGCGCGCGATGTCCGCGCACCGGCCGCGGCAGCTGGGCGAATCCGAGCTTGGAGAAGCAACTTGCACAGACATGGGGTGGCTGATGGGATTCGAACCCACGACAACTGGAATCACAATCCAGGACTCTACCGCTGAGCTACAGCCACCATTGAAACGAATGCGACACGCGAGACACTCAACGCGTTTGCGCGCGTGGACGCAACTGGCGCGCCCGACAGGACTCGAACCTGTTACCGCCGGCTTAGAAGGCCGGTGCTCTATCCAATTGAGCTACGGGCGCGATAACTGTCGGACCGAATGCAGATCGACGATCGCCCCCGGATTCTGGCGCCTAAGCCGGCCTGCCCCCGAATTAGGGGTGAAATACTAACATATCGCCCCGCGGCCAGCCGGCGGCGACCGGCCGCGGCCCGTCCTCTGGCCGCCGGCGCGCGGCTCCCGTAGAGTGGGCACCCTGCGCGACGCCAAGCCAAAAGGCCCTTGAGGGTGCACGACCCGTCCGTCACCACTTTCCTGTTTACCGACATCGAGGGCAGCACCCGCCTCTGGGAACAGGAGCCCGAACGCATGCACGAGGCGCTCGCGCGGCACGACGCGCTGGCTCGCGCGTGCGTTTCCGGGCATCGCGGCACCGTCGTCAAGACCACCGGTGACGGCATCCACGCCGTCTTCGCCGATCCGCTCGACGCGGTGCACGCGGTGATCGCGCTGCAGCTTGCACTGGCGGACCCTGCGGCGACCGGCGGCATCGCATTGCGCATCCGCTGCGGAATGCACGCGGGCGTGGAGGCACGCCGCGACGACGATTTCTTCGGCAACGCGGTCAACCGCGCCGCGCGCGTCATGAGTGTTGCGCACGGCGGGCAGGTCCTCGTGTCGCAAGCGGTCGCCACGCTCGTTCTGGACCGGCTGCCGGCAACGGTGTCGCTGCTCGACCTGGGTTCCGTCCGCCTGCGCGACCTCACGCATCCGGAACGCGTCTACCAGGTCCTCCATCCCGGCCTGCGTCCGCAGTTTCCCGCGCTGCGGTCGCTGGAGGCCACGCCTAACAACCTGCCGCAGCAGCTCACGTCGTTCATCGGCCGCGAGCACGAGCTCGCGGAGGCGAAGCGGCAGCTGCGGAACGCGCGGCTCCTGACGCTGGTGGGCATCGGCGGCCTGGGCAAGAGCCGGCTGTCGCTGCAGATCGCCGCGGAAACGCTGGACGACTATCCCGACGGCGTGTGGTTCGTCGAACTCGCGCCCGTCACCGATGCCCGCCTCGTGCCGCAGGTGGTCGCGTCCATCCTCGGCGTGAAGGAAGACACGGGGCAACCGGTCGTCGACGTGCTGCGAACCTTTGTCAAGGATCGCGAGTTGCTGCTGGTGCTCGACAACTGCGAGCACCTCGCGCAGGCGTGCGCCGACCTCGCGCGGCAGCTGCTCGAAGCGGGACCGCGCGTCAAGGTGCTCGCGTCCAGTCGCGAGCGCCTGAACATCCGCGGTGAAAAGATCTTTCCGCTGGCGCCGCTCGCGGTTCCCGCGCCGGAGCAGAAACTGTCGCGTGAGGACGTCGGCCACTTCGCGGCGATCCGGCTGTTCGCGGACCGGGCCGCCGCCGCGAACCCCGACTTCGAGGTCACCGACGCGAACATGGGCGCGGTCGTCGAGATCTGCCAGCGACTCGACGGCATCCCCCTTGCGCTGGAACTCGCCGCAGCGCGTACGCGCGCCATGTCGGCGGAGCGGATCGCCGCACGGTTGACCGACCGCTTCCGCCTGCTCGGCGGCGGCGGCCGCGCGGCGCTGCCCCGGCAGCAGACGCTGCGCGCGCTGATCGACTGGAGCTACGACCTGCTCGCCGACGACGAGAAGATGCTGTTCCGAGGGCTTTCGGCATTCGCCGGCGGCTTCACGCTCGAAGCGGCCGAGGCCGTCGGCAGCGGCGAACTCGCGGCCGCCGATGTGCTCGATCCGCTGACCCGTCTGGTCGAAAAGTCGCTGGTCGTGCTCGACACCGCGAACGATCGCTACCGGATGCTGGAAATCGTGCGGCAGTACGCACAGGAGCGGCTGGCGGAAGACGGCGACGAAAGCGAGACCCGATCGCGGCACGTTGCCTGGTACCTCGAATTTGCCGGAAAGGCGCGCTCGTCGCTGTTCGGGTCCGATCAGGGAGCATGGCTCAGGCGCATGGATCTCGAGCGCGAAAACATCCTCGCCGCGCATGCGTCGTGCGACACCGTGGCAGGCGGGCCCGAAAGCGGGCTGCGGCTGGCTGCGCGGACCAAGGCCTACTGGATCAACCGCGGACTCCTGCACCTCGGTCATCGCGTGACGGCCGAAGCGCTGGCGCGACCGGGCGCGCAGGCGCGCGACCTCGCGCGCTGTCGTGCGCTGTTCGATCTGGGGCAGATCGACATGGTCATGGGCAACCACGCGAACGCACAGCGCTGTCTCGAAGAGAGCCTGGCGGTCGCCCGCGAAATCGGCGACCGCGGACGGATCGCCGCGGTGCTGCAGCCGCTCGGCCTGGTTCACACCGCACAGCACAACCTTGGCACCGCCCGGGAATACCTGGACGAGGCCGTCGCGCTGGCTCGCGAGATCGGCATTCCACGGGAGATCGCCGCGGCACTCTCCGTGCTGGCGCAGCTCGATCGGGTCGAAGGCGCCCTCGACGCCGCGGAAACGCGCTGCCATGAAATGCTCGAACTGGTGCGTGTACTCGACGACCGGGCGAGCATCGCCATCGGCCTGCTGAACCTGGCGATGGTCGCGATCGACCGTGGCCGCCCCGATCGCGCACGCGCCTGGCTCTCCGAGGCGGCGTCGCTGTCGTTGGAATTGGGCTCGATGCCCATCGAGCAGTGCGTGCTCGACGTCGCGGCAGGACTGGCAGCGCACGGCGAGCAATGGGACCGCGCCGCGCGCCTTTTCGGCGCCGCGGAGGCGATCATCGCGCAAACCCAACTGCAACGGGAAAGGGCCGATGCCGCGTTCCTCGAACCGCTGATCGCGAGGGCTCGCGTCGCACTGGGCCCGGCGGCCTATGCGGCGGCGGAAGGCGCCGGGCGCGCGCTGGCCAGCTCCGCGGCGATGGCCGAGGCGCAATGCTGGCTGGCTGGCGCGCCCTGATCCGCGGCCCGATTCCCGGCGCCTTGGCGCCTGCGGGCCACGAACGTGCCTGACAGGGTCGCGCTACAACCCTTCGTTGATGATGATCGGATCGACGATGTACGGCACGGGATCGTACTGTCCGTCCCGCTTGCAGTGGAACACGACCTTGTAGGGATAGCTCTTGAACTTTCCGTTCTTGTTGAACCAGTAATAAATATCCGATTCCTGCTTCCGTTTCGGGTTGTTCACGATTCTTTCGACGGCTTTCTGTTCTTCGAACTCGTCGTCGGCATCGCCGATCGCCTTGAGAAAAACACCGTCACCGACTTGCGTGACGAAGGCGCAACCGGCTGGCAGCTTCCAGAAGATGCGGGCTCTCTTGCCGCGTCCGACCTGGATCTCCTCGGGCTCCACGCGCGCCGTTTTATTGGCCTGACTGGTGATGATGACGCTGGCCTCGCAGTGCTTGGACTCGTCGCAACTTTCCTTTGTCACGCGTGGATCGCCGCTTGGGTTCACGGCGGCGCAACCCAGGACGACCAGGGTTGCCGACAGCACACACAGCAGCGACTTGTTGTTCATTGTTTGCTCCCAGGAATGGTCATCGTCGTGCACGACACGCGCCGCGAGCGCGGAGCCGTGCTTTAGAACGGCGTCGGAGTGCCGCCACTCGCTGGCGGCCCGATCAGGAGAAGTCTCCAACGCGCCGGAACTCCCATGCAATGCCGTTGAGTCGGTCAACGTGGTTTCAACATCGATGCGGTGCGCCTGCAGGACCTGCTACCGCGACGTCGCCAGCGCCTGCTCGATCTCCGCGAACGTGCGCGCCAGTTCGGCGATCTCCAATGGAATGCCGAGCTGCCGCGCGATCTGCGACGCCGAGAATATGCCGCGAATGCGGGCATGCCCGTTGGCGTGCTGCTCCGCCACCAGCTCATGATGACGGCCCGCCGCCTTCAGCGAAGCGACGATGTGGCCCACCTTGGCGGAACGCACGTCCTCCATGCGCATCGCGACAATGGCGTCGATCGGCGTCATCACGTCGGCCACCACCAGCTCGTTGCGCCGGACGCCGCGCTCGTGGCTGATGCGCACCGGGCGTTCGCCCAGGATGTCGGACGTGGTGATGAGCCCGAGGATGACGCCTTCGCCCGCCGTGACGAACAGCGATCGCACGGCGCGCGCGATCATGTATTCGTTGGCGGCCAGCACCGACGCCGAGGGCTCGATCGACACCGCCGCCACGCGGGCCAGGTCGGTCATCACCTCGATCGCGGGCGAATCGAGCGTGACGGCATTGGGCGCGGGCCGGGTCAGCGTGCAGGCGCCGGCCAGCGCCGGCGTGAACGAGGCAAGGGGCTGGTAGTCGCGCATCGGTGCACTCCGTGTTCGGGTTGGGCGCGGGCCGGATGCCGCCCGCGGCCCGCAATCCACCCTCGCAGCAAGTCTATGCTTTCTGCCGCGCGCGCGCAGCACCCCGCCGGGCCTGCATCGGCGCGGTCGCGGGCCGGCAAGGTATTCTTGAACCCGCGGCCGCCGACCCCCCGTTCGGCGCGCAACCTCTGGAGTACCCGATGACCATCACCGTGACCCGTGACCGCACGGGAAAGATGAAGCATCACGTGCAAGTCCGCGACCATCGCTTTGCGGTCGACGAACTGGCGTCCGTCGGCGGCGAGGATGCGGGTCCGACGCCGCACGACCTGTACGACGCCGCGCTGGGCGCGTGCAAGGCACTCACGGTCGTCTGGTACGCCAATCGCAAGGAGATCCCGCTCGACGACGTCACGGTCACGGTGGAGCGCGACGACGTGGACGAGCGAAAGGGGACCTATCGGCTGCGGGCCACGCTGCGGTTGACCGGTGCGCTCTCGGACGCACAACGCGCCGAGCTGCTGAACGTCGCCGGCAAGTGCCCGGTGCATCGACTGATGACGCAGGTCACGACCGAAATCGCCACCGACATCGTTCCCGCCTGAAGTCGCCATGCCGATCGAACAACTGCTGCAACCGCGCGCCAAGGACTTGGGCGGCGGCTTCATGGTGCGCCGCCTGCTGCCCGCGTTCCCCCGGCAAGCGGTGGGACCTTTCGTGTTCTTCGACCACTTCGGACCGGTGACCGTGCACCCCACCGACCATCACGATGTGCGGCCGCACCCGCACATCGGTCTCGCGACGGTCACCTATCTGTTCGAAGGCGCCATGCTGCATCGGGACAGTCTCGGGTCGGTGCAGCGCATCGAGCCCGGCGCCATTAACTGGATGACGTCGGGTCGCGGTATCGTGCATTCCGAGCGGCGCCCGCCGGACCTCGCCGGCGTCGAGTACGCGATGCACGGACTGCAACTGTGGGCGGCGCTGCCGCGCGCTTCCGAGGAAGTCGAGCCGAATTTCAGCCACACGGCCGCCGAGGCCATTCCGGCCTGGCGCGAGTCCGGGCTGGAATTGCGACTGCTGATCGGCAACGCATTCGGCCGGCGTTCGCCGGTGGCGACGTTCGTGCCGATCCTCTATGTCGACGTTAGAGCGGCGCGCGGAGCGTCGTTCACGCTGCCCGCGACCGCCGATGAGCGCGCCGTCTACGGCGTCGACGAGCCGCTGCTGGTCGACGGCACCGAAGTCGCCGCGCACACGCTGGTGATCCTGGCGCCGCATGCAGCGGCGACGATCGTCGCGCCGCGCGGCGCCCGCTATGTGGTGATCGGCGGCGCGCCGCTCGACGGCCCGCGCCACCTCTGGTGGAACTTCGTGTCGACGAGCCAGGAGCGCATCGAGCGTGCTAAAGAAGACTGGAAGCAGCAGCGGATCGGGCAGATTCCCGGCGAGCGGGAATGGATTCCGCTGCCCTGACGACGACGCGCGCGCGCCGGAAGCGCCGGCCGCGCGTCGGTCACCGCATCAGGGATCGTTGATGATCGCCGGATCCAGCCCGTACGCAGTGCCGGTCGCCTTGTGATAGACGGTGACGTCGTAGTAGAACGTCGCGGCGGCGGAGTTCCGGTTCCTGATGCGATACGTGGCAGGCGAATTGTTCACGAACTCGCACTGGGCGTCCCACGCCGCTTGCGGTGTCGTCTGCTTGCCGCCGCCCGGGGCGCCGGTATGCGCCTTGATGCTTCCACGGCGGAACTCGTAGTCTTTCGCCTCCAGCTTCCAGACGATCATGACGTTGCGGTTGCCCTTGCCCATCCGTAGCTCGTTGGCACTGACGGTGATGGTCGGCGATGGCGGGCTGCCCGTCACGTTGACGATCACGTCGCACGACGCGCCCGGACAAGGCGTGGGCTGGGCGTCGGCGGTGCGCACTCCCGGACCCGCGACAGCGAATCCGAGAAAAATCAGCGCGGTCGCGATCGCGCGCGAAGAAGTCGTTGCGTTCATTGGCCGTATCTCCCCCAGCGTTCCTGCTCGACAAGCCCGCCCTGACCGCCGCTACTGTCCGTCTTCTCGCACGGCGGCCGCGAACACCTGTTTTTGGTGCGTCTTGCTCGCGGTCGTCGCCGCGCAGACCGATTGTCGGCAATCGCCGGGAAATTGCAAGGGCGACGATCAGCGCAGCACCCGCGCCCGATCCTTCGCTAGGTTACTTCGGCCGTCGCCGCGGCCGCAGTGAACTCGTCCATCGCCGCCAGTGCATTGGCCGAATACATGAGCGACGGCCCGCCACCCATGTAGACCGCCATGCCGAGCGCCTCGGCGAGTTCTTTCTTGGTCGCGCCGAGGCGAACCAGCGCCTGCACATGGAAGCCGATGCATGGGTCGCAATGTCCGGCGACGGCGAGCGCGACGGCGATGAGTTCCTTGGTCTTCCTGTCGAGGCTGCCGGCGTGCGTGGCGGCGCGGCCCAGATCCCCGAATCCTTTCATCAGCTCGGGCATTTCGGCTCGAAGGTAGCCCAGGTTGTGCGTGACCGCCTGGGTCACGTCGCGAAAATGGCGGTGCGCGTCGGACATGTCAGCGGCTCCGGGGAATGTCAGATGCCTTCGCGCTCTAGGCGCGCGACTGGCAGGTGCTGAAGCGGAACGGCATGTAAGCCGGGCAGAACCGGAACACGCCGGTCGCGAGCACCGCGACACCAAGCCATCCCCACGCGCCGATGGCGCCCATGAGGGTGGCCCCGATGAGCGCCAGCCCCAAGACGATCCGGACGATGCGGTCGATACCTCCAACGTTTGCGTTCATAGTCATCTCCTTGCCAGCGATTGATCCAGGACAATCCGCCTGCATCAGCAGTCAATATATCATTCGATATAGTGTCAATGCGGGCTGATTGCAGGAACCATGACGAGGATCAAGTTCGATCTGGTGGCGTCGATGCGCGGGGGGGCGAAAGACGCCACCGCGGCGCTACGCGTCCTGGCCAACGAGGACCGGCTGCTGCTGCTGTGCGAACTCTGCGGTACGGGCGAACGCAGCGTCGGCGACCTCGAGGCGAAGCTCGATATCCGGCAGCCGACGCTGTCGCAGCAACTCTCCGTGCTGCGCCGGGAAGGCATGGTGCGCACGCGCCGCAGCGGCAGACAGGTTCTCTACTCCGTTGCCGACGTGAAGGTGCGCGCGCTGCTGCGCGCGCTGCATGCCGTCTACTGCCGATAGCGTCACGCCCGACTCCGCCGATCCATCACCAGGAAGACCCGCTCCCATGAAGGCAACCGATGTCGGCGACGTGCTCGCCGCGCTGCACACGTTCGAGCACGGCAAGATCGTTTCGGCGCAACAGGCCGTGGCGCTCGTCCGCGACGAGGACACGATCGCCACGTCCGGTTTCGTCGGTATCGGTTTCGCCGAGAACATCGCGGTCGCGCTGGAGGAGCGCTTCGTCGCGGCCGCACGGGACGACCCCGACGGCATTGGCAGCCCCCGCCGGCTGACGCTCGTCTACGCTGCCGGCCAGGGCGATGGCAAGGAGCGCGGGCTCAACCATCTCGGCCATCCCGGCCTCGTCAAGCGCGTCATCGGCGGACACTGGGGACTCGTGCCGAAGCTGCAGGCGCTGGCGATCGGCAACCAGATCGAGGCCTACAACCTGCCGCAGGGCGTGATCACGCACCTCTACCGCGACATCGCCGCCGGCAAGCCGGGGCACCTGTCGCGCGTGGGACTCGGCACCTTCGTCGACCCCAGGTTCGGCGGCGGCAAGATCAACGCCATCACGACCGAGGACATCGTGTCGCTGATGCCGCTCTTCGACACCGAGTACCTCTTCTATCGCGCATTTCCGATCCACGTCGGGATCATCCGCGGGACCACCGCCGATCCCGACGGCAACATCACGATGGAGCGCGAGGCGCTCACGCTCGAGGCGCTGGCGATCGCGATGGCGGCCCGCAATTCCGGCGGCATCGTCATCGCGCAGGTCGAGCGGATCGCCGATCGCGGCTGCCTCAACGCGCGGCAGGTGAAGATTCCCGGCATTCTCGTCGATTGCGTCGTCGTCGCCGAGAAGCCCGAATATCACATGCAGACGTTCATCGAGCCCTACAGCGCGGCGTTCTCCGGCGAGATACGCGTGCCTTCGTCGCACGTGCCGACGATGCCCATGTCGGAACGCAAGATCATCGCGCGACGCGCCGCACTGGAACTGCGTCCCAATAGCGTCGTCAACCTGGGCATCGGCATGCCCGAGGGCGTGGCGAGCGTGGCGGCCGAGGAAAAGATCATCGACCTCCTGACGCTCACCGCCGAGCCGGGCGTCGTCGGCGGCGTCCCCGCCGGCGGCCTGAACTTCGGCGCCGCGACGAATGCGCAGGCCATCATCGACCAGCCGTACCAGTTCGACTTCTACGACGGCGGCGGCCTGGACCTGGCGTTTCTCGGGTTGGCGCAGGCGGACCGCGAAGGCAATCTCAACGTGTCCCGCTTCGGGCCGCGGCTCGCGGGCGCCGGCGGCTTCATCAACATCAGTCAGAACGCGAAGGCGGTCGTGTTCGTCGGCACGTTCACGGCGGGCCGCCTCATCGTCTCCGTGAAGGATGGACGGCTTGCGATCGACAGTGAGGGCAAGGCGAGGAAGTTCGTGCCCGAAGTCGAACAGCGGACGTTCTCGGGCAGCTATGCGTGGCAGCGGGGCCAGCGCGTGCTCTACGTCACCGAGCGCTGCGTGTTCCGGCTCTGCGACGAGGGGCTCGAGCTCGTGGAGATCGCGCCGGGCGTCGACCTCGAGCGCGACATCCTCGCGCAGATGGACTTCCGTCCGGTGCTTCGCGGCGAACCCCGGCTGATGGACGCCGCGATCTTTGGCGACGGCCCGATGAACCTGCGCGAACGCATGCTGGAAGTGCCGCTCGCGAAGCGACTCACGTACGCGGCGGAGCAGAACGTCTTCTTCATCAACTTCGAGCGGATGAACATCCGCACGCGGCAGGACATCGACGACGTGCGGACGGAAATCGAACGGCGCGTGCAGCCGCTCGACCGCAAGATTTACGCGATCGTCAACTACGACAATTTCGTCATCGCGCCGGAGTTGATCGAGCCGTGGACCGAGATGGTGAAGGCGCTCGTCGAGCGGTATTACTGGGGCGTAACGCGCTACGCGACGTCGAGCTTCCTGCGGATGAAGCTGGGCGACGCCCTCGTCCGGCGCGGACTGGCGCCGCACATCTACGAATCGGCCGAGGAGGCCCATCACCATCTGCAAGACTTCGTGCCGGGCGGCGGCACGGACGAATAGGTGGCCTCGTGCGTGCCGGCCTCGGTACGGCGCGCTAGCCGATGCCGGCGCGCACGAGTTCGAGTTGTGCCGGCGTGGACGCAGTGGCGGCGACGAAGCGATCACGCCCTTGCGCCTTCGCGCGATACAGCGCGACGTCGGCGCGCTGTATCCATGCGTCGATGTCGGGAAGCTCGAGACTCGCTTCGGCCGCCCCGACGCTGACCGTGCACTGCAGGTCAGGGGCGCGGTCGAATGCCCGCCCTTCGAGCTGCGCGCGGATGCGGTCGGCCACGCCTTGTGCGCCACGCAGGTCGGTCTCGGGCAGTATCAGCAGGAATTCGTCGCCGCCGTAACGGCACGGGGTATCCGTCGCACGGCACGTCTTGCGCAGCACGTCGGCCAGACCGCAGAGAACGTCATCGCCGGCCGGATGCCCATCGCGGTCGTTGATGTCCTTGAAGTGGTCGATGTCCAGCATCAACAGCGTCACGGCGCGCCCCGACCGCCGATGCCGTTCGAGCTCGGCCGCAGCCACCGCGAAACCCTTGCGGCGGTTGGCGAGACCGGTCAAGGCATCGGTGCGGCCCATCTCCTCCAGTCGCCGGTTCTGGCGCGCGACCCGGCTGGCCAGCGCGAACGTCACGCTGCTGATCGCGACGGGATAGATCGCGAGCAACGGCAGGCACGCGACGACGACGGACATCGGCGTGGTCACGTCGATCTCGAAGCCGAGCGCCGCCGTGGCGACCGCGCAGGTGACAGCCAGCAGCATGAAGGCGCGCGCCAGCAACGGCGGGCCCCCGACGCTCACCTTGTCGACAGCCAGCATCGTCACGAGCAGGACAGATGGCAGCAGATTGAACTGCATGACCGCGATCCACACTCCGCCCAGCGCGGAGTCGACGAGCAGGTTGCGCAGCTCCGCGTTGCGCGGATGCGCGTCGCGTGCCGCGTGCCATCGCGCGACATGCGGCCACAGGAAAGCATTGACGATGAGCATCGCCCACAAGCCAGGTGCCGCGTCGTGCAGGCGCAGCACGGAGGCGACGCACAGGAAGCCGAGCGCGAGACCCAGCGTGCGCATCCGATGCATGCGCCGCACGAACCGCAACGCACGGATACGTTCATGACCGGTGTCTATGGTGAACTCTTGAGCGCCGGCCGCGGGCGGCGCTGGGGATCGCGGAGGGTTGTCGTGGTTGTCGTGAGTGTGCATTGTGCGGAACAGCTTGCAGTGGCCAAACGCGCGCTGCGCAATTCGGGCGTTGTCTGCCGCTGCGCGACCTTGATGCGCACACGCCCGATGCGGCGTGCGACGGTGTGCTGTGCATCTGCAATTAGCTTGCCACCGGACGTTTCCCCGCATCCCCTGGGCACACCATGTCAATGGCATTGAATGCGCGCGGAATGCGCAGGCCGCGCACGCGCCGGCGCCAGTTGGCACGGTGCTCGCTGTTCCAACCGTCATGCACTGCAGATTCCTGTCTTGACTGTGGGGAAACGAAGTGCGACGCTCACCGGTCAGCCGCATCCGCCAATGGGACGTATCGCTACCATGGACTCGTCAACGCCAATCGAATCGCTCTCCCGCACGTGGGCTTCTGTGCGCCACATGTTGTGCGCGCTCGTCGCCACGGTCGTCATCGCCGCGACCGGCACCGCTTCCGCCGCGGTCCTCGACGGCAACGAAGACTTCAAGCTGCTGGCGTCGCTCGGCTTCGAGCAGGCGCTGGACGGCGCGCACGCGGAGGGCAGCCGGCTCAACGACTACGCGTGGTCGATGCAGTGGTTCAAGGGCAAGCTCTACGTCGGCACGCTGCGCTTCCAGGGCGACGGCACGATCGCGACCCTCCCCGAATTGACCGGACAGATCTGGGTGTACACGCCCGGCGGCCCCGATGGCGCGTCGGGCACGTGGCGAATGGTGCTGCAGTCCCCGCAGGGCGTCATCGCGCCGCGCGAGGCCGGCTATCGATGGATGACGGTGTGCAACTTCAACGGCACCGACTACATGTTCGTGTCGACCGTCGGCTTCCTGCAGGGAAACATCCTGCGCACGACGGACGGCGAGACGTTCACCCCGTTGTCGCAGCTGGGCTATCCACTGGGCACCGTGGGCTTTCGCACGACGGTCTGCTTCACCGACGGCAACAACAAGCCGATGCTGGTGACAACGCCGGTCGGCAAGGCCGGCGACGCGCAGACCTACGACACGGATGCTTCCGACAATCCGATCGTCATCATGAACGACAATCCGACGGCCAATGGCATCTGGCGCAACTACAGCCCGCTGCGGATGAACGACCCGGCCAACAACGCGTTCTTCACGTTGTACGTGGCGGGAGGGGCGCTGTACGCCGGCGTCAACAACGACGTCACCGGCGCCCAGGTCTGGAAGACCACCGGCTGCAAGCCGCGACAGTCGTGCAGCGTCCCGGAATGGACGAAGGTGGTCGACCGCGGCGCCGGACGCCCGCTCGATCCCTTGGACGGCACCGTGCAGAACGTGGGCATCTCCGACATGATGGCGTTCGGCGGCTGGCTGTACATGGGCGTCGCCGTGCCGACGAACCAGAAGCCTCCCGCCGAGTTGTGGCGGCTGCGGATGTCGGACAACCGGCTCGAGGTCGTCATCGGCGACCCGAGGTTGAACTTCGGCAATGATCCCGATGGCGTTTCGACCAATCCCGCCATTCCGACCAACCTGCGCTGCGCGTTGCCGCTCGAGGACATCGACGGCGTGGGCGGCGCCAACGACTGCCCGCCGGGGTCGCGCCGTGGTGGCGGCTTCGGCGACGTCAGCAACGCGGCCGGCGGGTATCCGCCGGGCACGCAATCGTATTTCTGGCGCCTGCTCAACTATGCGTACCACGCAGTCAATGCGCCGCTTGGCGACAACCGGCTCTATGCGGGCACGCTGCAGGGCGGCCGCAGCTCCGGTACCGGCGTTCGCGGTTTCGACACGATGGCGAGCGTCAACGGTCTCGACTGGACGGTGATCACCAACGATGGGCTGGGCGACGCCCAGAACATCGGCATGCGCACGATCGCATCGTCGCCGATCGGTCTCTTCATCGGCAGCGCCACGCGGTCGCAAGCGGCGGACCCAAGCGCCTGCAGCGTCTGGCTCGGCATCGCGGGCGTCGATCCGTTCGCGCCGGTCACGACGCTTTCCACGCCGTCGCCGGACGAGGGCAGCACCGTCAACTCGCACAGCGTCAGCTTCGCGTGGACTGCGACCGATACGCCGGGCGCCGGCAGTCTTCCGCTCGTCTATGCGTCCCGCCTCGATCCGCTGGAGCCCTCGTTCTCGGCGTTCAGCGCGGCCACCTTAAGGAACTACACGTCGCTGCCGAACGGCACGTACACGTTCCACGTGATCGCCCGCGACAACGCCGGCAACACCGAAGCGCCCGGTGCCGCGCCTGGCGCGGCCAATCGCCGGACGTTCACCGTGAGTGCGCCCGACCTGCCGCCGACCGTGTCGATCCAGGTCAGCCCCGCCTCGCCGAACACCAGCGGCAACGTCACGTTCGGTTGGCAGGGCAGCGACGACGTGACGCCCACGGCCAATCTGCTATACGACTACTGGCTTGCCCCGCCGCAGTCCGACACCGGCACGTTCGTCGCGGCGACTTCGGCAAACTACACGAACCTCGCCGACGGTCCCTACGTGTTCCACGTCATGGCGCGCGACGGGGCGAACAACGTCGGCCCCGAAGCGACAGTCGCCTTCACCGTCGCCAAGCCACCGGCGCCGCCGACGGCGCCGTCGCCCGCCACGGCGACCGTCATCGCCCCCAGGACCGTACGGTTGGCGTGGACGGATGTCGCCAACGAGTTGACGTACAACGTGCAACGCTGCACGCTGGGACGATCCTGTACGTTTGTCGCCGTCGCGTCGAACCTGCCGGCCGGCACCACGTTCGTCGACGATGCGCTCGGCGCAGGTCCGCCGCTGAATCTGCAGTATCGCGTCCAGGCGTGCAACAACCCGGGTTGCTCGGCATGGGCGCTGACTCCCGGCGTCGTCGTGCCCTGAAACAACTCGCGCGACCCGGACCACAGTCCGGCTAGCGCGTTCCGCCAGCCACCATTCGTCCACTGCGCGGTTTCCGGGGCGCGCTCACCGAGGGCGTGCGCGCGCCGCGCGCGTGCGAGTATTGCGCCTTCACTGCGCGTCGACCCCGCAGGGCCAACGCGATTTTCCTTGCAGCCCCCGATTTGCACAGCGCGGCGCGCGGGTTCACACCCGGCGGGCGCGCGCCGCCACATCGTGCGCGCGTGTCCGGGGAACGATCATGCAGTATTCCACGGCGATTCTCGCGCGACGCACATCCGCGCTCGCGCTTGTCGTCGCGCACTCGCGCGCCCCTCCGCGCGCGCACTCACTTGATGGCGAGCAGCCGGTCGAGCGAAACCGGACCGGCGCCGCGGCCGGCGAGGTAGAGCAAGAGCCCCGCCCACGACAGGTGCGTCGGCCACGCGTCCGGATAGACGAAGACCTGGATCACGGCCGTCATCCCGAGCAAGGCGAGCGCCGACAATCGCGTGAAAAGCCCGAGCACCAGCAGGATCGGGAACAGGTGCTCGGCATACGCAGCGAGATGCGCCGCCAGTTCTGCCGTAATCATCGGCAGCCGGTACTCATCGCGGAACAGCGCGTACGCGCCATCGGTAACGTGCAGCACGCCGTCGACCTTGGTGCGCCCCGACAGGAAAAAAATCGCGGCGACGGCGACCCGGTCGACGAGTGCCAGCAGCGGGTGACTGATAGCGGCGGTCAAGGCATCCGCCACGCGGTTCCAAGCGCTTGCCACCGCCCCAGTCGAACCGCTCGATACAACGTGCGCCGGATCCGTCATCGCGGTTCCTCGCCATGTTGCTGCGCCAGTGCAGGACATGCGAAGGCGCCGATCTCCAGCAGCGGACACAGCACTCGGCACGGGTCAGCCTGCGGCGCGACTTCGAGCGTGGCGGCCACCGCGTCGGCGACCGTACCGCCGTCCGCGCACGCCGCGACGAACGCGAGCATCCCCCCGTCGAGCGCGAGCCAGCGCACTACGCCTTCGACGCGCACCAGCAACGCGCCTTCGGCATGCCAGTCGATTTCACTGTCATCGAAGGGACCGGTTGCGCGGTTGCGTTGCCAGATCGTGAAGACAGGACACTCGTCGAACCATGCCCAGCGCGCGGAGGCGACCGGTCGCAGCCGCGCGTCCAGCATCTGCTGCGGCGGCAGTGCAGCGAGCACGCGCGGATCGACGGGCGCTTCGTCGCGCGCGACATGCGCTTCGGTCCAGAACCGATCGAGTTGCGCAACGCCCGCAAGGTAAGGCAGCTCGCGTGCGGGCTCGAAGCTGCCGAGAAAGGGTGCTAAGCGGTCGCCGTAGTCGACCAACGTCGGCTGCCGCGGCGGATGGGCTCGAACGTAGAGCGCGGCGACCGATCGGAACCAGTCTTCGCCGACAATTCTAGCGACGCACGGATAGTTCGCCTGCAGCGCATCGATGCCGCCCTTCATCACCGTATTGCGATATACGGCGAATCCCGGCTGCCGCACCAGCGCCGCGACGGCCGGCGCGCATTGGTCAAGGCCATCGGGATCGAACAGAGCCCGTGCGAAATCGTCCTGAAACGAAGCGAGCGCGGGCAACGAGTCATGCGAGTGGACGATCATCGGCTCCTGGCTTAAGGTTCAGGCGGCGTTGAGGAGCGGCGCGCGCAACATCGCGGTGGCGATGGCGCGCTCCGCGTCGAGCGCGGCGAACGACGGCACGTTGCCGTCGCGTTCCAGCAGCGTGGGACGGGGCCCGATGCGCGCGAGGAGACGCGCATGGAGCGCCCAGACTTCGTCCGCGACCGGCGCGTCGTGGGAATCGATCAGCAATGCCGCGCCAAGGCTCGGATCCGCCGTATGGCCGGCGATATGGATTTCGGTCACGAGCGCCGCCGGGAACGCGTCGACGTATGCCTCGGCCGCGTAGTCCAGGTTGCGGGCGCTCACATGCACGTTGTTGACGTCGAGCAACAGTCCGCATCCGCTTCGCCGCGACACCTCGGTGAGGAATGCGATCTCGTCCCACTCGTGCTCGGGAAAGCGCAGGTAGTGCGACGGGTTTTCGATGGCGATGCGACGGTCGAGGGCGTCCTGCGTTTGCGCAACGTTGTCGACAATGCGGCGCAGCGCCTCGGTCGTGCGCGGAAACGGCAGCAGGTCCGGATGGTATCGCCCGCGCCAGGCGGACCACGCGAGGTGCTCCGAGATGAGGAAGGGCTCGCAGCGGCGCGCGAGATCCGCGAGCCGCGCGAGATGCGCCGGGTCCGGTGCCGCGTCGGCGGCGAGCGAAAGGCCGACACCATGCAACGACACCGGATGCCGACCGCGAATTGCCTGCAGCCAGGCCAGGCGTGGTCCGCCTTCGACCATGTAGTTCTCGGCGTGGACTTCGAACCAGATGCCGTCCGCCGGCGCGGCGAGCGCATCAGCGTAATGCTCCGGCTTGAGTCCAAGCCCGGCGGAAGGGATCGCCTGCATGGTCGATGGCGGCGGGGAGTAGATCAGCTCTTCATCGGGCCGAGGCTGCCCATTCCCTTCGGCGTTTTCATCGACGTACACGTGCCCTTGGCGACGTTCTTCCAGGCATTGGCCTGGTAATCCCCCTTGGACGTGCCGGCGCAGGTGGTGCCGGGCCCGGCGGCGCAGTCGTTCTTGCCGGCGAGCGAA
>JBDTNR010000003.1:0-20936 GCA_039933655.1 Betaproteobacteria bacterium
CACGACTGTGGCGCCGGCGTCGAACGGAGCACATGCATTTTGCCGAGTTTGCCTACCTAATGCGAATCATTCCTACCTGAAGCGCTTCTTCCAGGTGACGTCGAACATCCTCGTGTTGTTCACGCTGCAACTCCTGGTCTACGCATTCCACGAGTTCACGGAAGCCGGCGCCATCCCGGGCCTCGACAACGAGTTCTGGCACGTCGCCACCGAGCCCTACGGGCACGCTGGACGACCTCTCCGCCACACTTGGGGTCGCGACCTGCTGCCGCCGCGGCACCGATTGCGCGCGGCCGGTGCTCGCCGAGGCCGTCGGCGCCGGCGCGCAGTGCATGGGCGGCGACAACCAGATGGGCGAGCCCCGCGCAGTGAGGGGCCTCAGCCCCCATCCAGAGGCGTCGGCACCGTCGGCGCCGCCTCGCCGCGGCGGCTTGCCCGCAGCGCATTGAACGAGATGATCGCGAGGCCCGCGCCAATGCATGCGATGCCCGACCACTCGCTCGCCGTCAACCGTTCGTCGAAGACCAGCATCGAGCTCACGAGCGCGATCACCGGAATCGCGAACATGTTGAGCGATGCCGTGCCCGCCGGCAGGAAGCGCAGGACGGCGATCCACAGCAGGAAGCCGAGCGACGTCGACACCGCGCCGATGTAGACGAGCAGCAGCGCATACGTGAGACTCCACTGCGTCGCCGGCAACTCGAGCACGAGCGGCAGCACCGTCAGCGGAAGCACGCCGGCCAGCATCTGCCAGGCGATGAAATTGATGGGGTCGAACGCATGCGCACGCTGGAAATACTTGGTCGCCACCGTGCCGGCGGCCCAGCCGAAGCCGGACAGCACCGCCCACAGCTTCGGCGCGAGATCCCCCTGCCAGTTCCACGGCTCGACGACCAGCGCGAGGCCGGCGAACGCGAAGCCAACGGCGAACCACTGGCTGCCCTTCACCCGCTCGTGCAGCACCGGCCACGCGATCAGCAGCGTCCAGAACGGCATCGTGAACACGAGCACCGACGTGCGCCCCGCGCCGCCGCCAGCGAGCGCCATCGTCGTCGAGCCGAAGTTGATCGTCGTCTGGAAAATGCCGGTCACGATGATGGCGAGCCACGAGCCGGGCCACAGCGGGCGCCGCTGCCAGAGGAGGACGGCGAACAGCACGATCGTCGCGAGCCACGTGCGCTGGACGTTGAGAACGATGGGGTCCGCGGCGAGCAGCGCGAACTTCATCGCCATCCAGTTGCTGCCCCAGATCAGCGTCAGGAACACGAGCGCCGCGTACGCGCCGCGGCGGGAATGCACCAGAAGGCGCTCGTGCATCGCGGCGCCCTACGCGTTCAGGAACGCTTCGACGTGGCGAGCCACCGTTGCGGGCTGGTCGTGATGCAGCATGTGGCCGGCATCGGCGATCGTGACCAGTTCGCCGCGCGGGACGTGCGCGAAGCGCCGCGCCACTTCGGCCACGCCGTCGGCTTCCCCGCCGCAGCTGAGCCAGCGCCCGATGTGCGATTCCGCCGCCGCTACCCACAGCACGGGCGCGGCGATCGCGCGCCAGACGGCGAAAATATCGTCCATCCGCGTCGTCGTCGGAAACGGCAGCTTGTGCTTCGGATCGGCGCGCAGCCGCGCGGTGCCGTCGGGCAGCAGCTGCGCCCAGTGCTGCGCGAGAAACTCCGCCTTGTCGCGCGGCAGCCGCGGATTGGTCTTCTGCAGGCGATGCGCGACGGCGTAGAGGTCGGGATACTGCGCGAACGACGGCGGCGCGTGCAGCGCGTCGAGCCACTTTGCGAGCTTCGCCGGCGCGCGATCCGCCGCCTCCGCGGGAACACCGAAACCGTCGAGCGCGACGACGTGCGAAACGCCGCGCGGGCGCGCGCCGGCATACAGCATCGCCACGTTCGCGCCCAGGCTGTGGCCGGCGACGGCGAGCGCTTCGCCGGGTGCCAGCGCATGCGCAAGCGCATCGAGGTCGGCGACGTAATCCGGAAACCAGTAGCCGTCCTGCGGCGTTGCCGTCGGCCCGAATCCGCGCCAGTCGGGCGCGAGCACGTGCCATTCGCCGGCCAGCGCGTCGACCAGGAACTGGAACGACGCGGAGACATCCATCCAGCCGTGCAGCAGCAGGAGCTTGCGGGCGCGTGGCTCGCCCCAAGCGCGAACGTGATAGTCGAGGCCGCGCACCGGGACGCGCAGCGAACGCGATGGCTTGCGCGGAACGTACGGCGCGGAATCGTCCGTCACTTCGCCTTGCACTGCGCGAGGCCGTCCTGCCAGCCCACCCGGTAGTTGCCGTCGTTGCCGAAGCGGACGGGGTCCTTTTTTTCGGTGCCACGGCCGGTGGCGCAGCCGTCGCCGAAGCCCAGCCGATAGGTCGGCGGGAATCCCTGCAGGTTCCCCGGCGCCGGAGGCGGCACCACGGACGCGCAGCCGGCGAGCACGGTGACAATGGCGATTGCGGTGTAGCGATGGACTGGCATTGGAGTCAAGCACGCGGGCGCCAAAGCGCCAGCCGATGAAGAGGGCTTCCTGCGGGAGCGAATGGACGGAGTAGAATTCTAGCACCCGGCACGCGCACCTCATGACTGCACCAACCTACGTCCACCTGCGCCTGCACAGCGAATTTTCGATCGTCGACGGCACGATCCGTATCGACGAGGCCGTCGGCGCGGCCGCCGCCGACGGCATGCCCGCGCTGGCGATCACCGACCTCGGCAACGCCTTCGGGCTCATCAAGTTCTACAAGGCGGCTCGCGCGGCCGGCATCAAGCCGATCGCCGGCTGCGACGTCTGGATCACGCACGATGCCGAGCGCGATGCGCCGTTTCGCGCCGTACTGCTCGCGGCGGATCGCGGCGGCTACTTGAAGCTGTGCGACTGGCTGTCGCGCGCCTACCGGACGAACCAGCATCGGGGCCGCGCCGAATTCAGGCGCGAATGGTTCGCCGAAGGCACCCAGGGGCTCATCGCGCTGTCGGGTGGCCGCCACGGCGAGGTCGGCGCGGCACTGACGCAGGGTAACGTGGCGGGTGCGGCGCGCGCAGCGCACGAGTGGACCGCCTGGTTTCCGCAGCGGTTCTACCTCGAGGTGCAGCGCGCGGGATTCCCCGACGACGATGCGCTCGTCTCGGCGACGGTCGCGCTCGCCACGGACGTCGCGCTGCCCGTCGTCGCCACCCACCCGGTGCAGTTCCTGACACGCGAGGATTTCCGCCCGCACGAGGCGCGCGTCTGCATCGCCGAGGGCCACGTGCTGTCCGACACGCGGCGACCGCGGCGCTTCACCAGCGAACAGTACTTCGTCACCCAGGCCGACATGGCCGCGCGCTTCGCCGACCTTCCGGAAGCGCTCGCCAACTCGGTGGCCATCGCGCAGCGCTGCAACCTGACGATCCCGCTCGGCCGAGCGCACCTGCCGGAATTCCCCACGCCGGACGGCGTGACGATCGACGAGCACCTGCGCAACGAAGCCACCGCGGGACTCGAGCGACGGCTCGTGCTGCTCTACCCCGATGCCGCCGTGCGCGACGTGAAGCGCGCCGAATACACCGCGCGCCTCGACTTCGAGACGAAGACGATCGTGCAGATGGGCTTCGCCGGCTACTTCCTGATCGTTGCCGATTTCATCAACTGGGCGCGTCGCAACAGCGTGCCCGTCGGGCCCGGCCGCGGCTCCGGCGCGGGCTCGCTCGTCGCCTATTCGCTCGGCATCACCGATCTCGATCCGCTGCGCTACGCGCTGATCTTCGAGCGCTTCCTGAATCCGGAGCGGGTGTCGATGCCCGACTTTGACATCGACTTCTGCCAGGACGGCCGCGACCGCGTCATCGACTACGTCAAGAAGAAGTACGGCGCGGACTCGGTGTCGCAGATCGCGACGTTCGGCACGCTCGCGGCCAAGGCGGCGGTGCGCGACGTCGGCCGCGTGCTGGACCTGCCCTACCCGTTCGTCGACGGCATCGCGAAGCTCATCCCGTTCCAGCCAGGCAAGCTGGTGACGCTGAAGCGCAAGGGCCCCGACCCGGAAGCCAACGTCATCTATGCGCGCGACGTCGAGCCGCTGCTGAACGAGCGCGAGGCGGCCGAGGAGGAAGTGCGGCAACTGCTCGAACTCGCCGAGCAGCTCGAAGGCCTGCCGCGCAACGTCGGCATGCACGCGGGTGGCGTGCTGATCGCGCCGGGCAAGCTCACGGACTTCTGCCCGCTGTACATGCAGCCCAACGCCGACTCGATCATGTCGCAGTTCGACAAGGACGACGTGGAGGCAGTCGGCCTCGTCAAATTCGATTTCCTGGGCCTCACCACGCTGACGATCCTCGACTGGGCGGTGCGCTACGTGCGGATGCTGGATCCGCAGGCAAAGGTCGACCTGGACACGCTGCCGCTGGACGACCAGCGCGCGTTCGACATCTTCCGCAAGGTCAACACGACGGCGGTGTTCCAGTTCGAATCGCGCGGCATGCGCGAGCTGCTGAAGCAGGCTCCCGTCACGCGCTTCGAGGACATCATCGCGCTGGTGGCGCTTTATCGGCCGGGTCCGATGGAGCTGATCCCGGACTTCGTCGCACGCAAGTCGGGCCGCGAGCGCAGCGCGTACCCCGATCCGCGCCTGGAGCCCATCCTCGCCGAGACGTACGGCGTGATGGTCTACCAGGAACACGTGATGAAGATCGCCCAGGAGATCGGCGGCTACACGCTCGGCAGTGCCGACCTGCTGCGCAAGGCGATGGGCAAGAAAAAGCCCGAGGAAATGGCCAAGCACCGGTCGATCTTCGTCGAGGGCGCCACGAAAAACGGCATGACGCCGGCCAAGGCCACGCTGCTGTTCGACCTGATGGAGAAGTTCGCCGGCTACGGCTTCAACAAGGCGCATGCCGCCGCCTACGCGCTCATCGCGTACCAGACGGCCTACTTCAAGGCGCACCATCCGGCGCCGTTCATGGCGGCCAACCTCTCGCTGGTGATGGACGACACCGACAAGCTGCGCATCTTCCGCGACGACACGATCGCGCAGGGCCTGTCGCTGCTGCCGCCCGACATCAACGAATCGAACTACCGCTTCGAGCCGGTCGATGGCGGGCAGATCCGCTACGGCCTGGGCGGCGTCAAGGGCACCGGCGCATCGGCCATCGACGCGATCGTCGCCGCACGTGCCGCCGGGCCGTTCCGCGATCTTTTCGACTTCTGTCGCCGCGTCGACAAGCGCCTCGTCAACCGCCGCGCGGTCGAAGCGCTGATCCGCGCCGGTGCGTTCGACAACATCGATCTGCGCCGCGCCGCGCTGCTGGCGTCGGTGGGCATCGCGCTCGAGGCCGCCGAGCGCGCGGAGGCGAACGTCGCGCAGGTCTCGCTGTTCGGCGAGGACGCGGCGGAGCCGTCGGTCGGCCTCGTACCCGCCCGCGAATGGACCGATGCCGAACGCCTGCAGCACGAGAAGGCAGCCATCGGCTACTACCTGTCCGGACATCCGTTCGCTGGGTATGCCGCCGAGCTGGCGCCGCTCGTGCGCACGACGGTGGCCAGCCTTGCGCCGCGGCAGGACAAGGTGCTGGTCGCGGGGATCGTCACGCAGATGCGCGTGCAGACGAGCCGCCGCGGCAAGATGGCGTTCGTCACGCTCGACGACGGCCACGGCTCGGCGGAAATCATGGTCTACAGCGAGACGTTCGACGCGGCGCGCAGTCTGCTGCGCGAGGACCAGCTCGTCATCGCCGAAGTGAAGGTGACGCAGCGGATGACCGAGGACGGCGAGGCCACCGGATTGCGCGTCATCGCCGAAAACCTCTACGACCTGGCGACGCTCCGCCGCAAGCACGCGCGGGGTTTGAAGCTCGCCTGCAACGGCAACGCGTCGGCCGCGAAGCTGGCGGAAATCCTGGCACCGTACCGGCCGGGCGACAAGCCGATCACCGTCTGCTATCGCAACGCGCGGATCGGCGGCGAGGTCACGCTTTCCGAGGACTGGCGTGTCAATCTCGATGACGCGTTGATCGAGCGGCTGCGCGACTGGCTCGCTCCGGAAAACGTGCAGGTCGTGTACTGAAGCACTCTCTCGACCAATCCCCAACAGAAAAACGACCGTGACCACATTGCCGAATTCGATGCACCACATCGCCATCCGCGAACCGGGGCCGCCGGACGTGCTGGTGCCCGCGGAAGGGCCGCTGCCCGTGCTCAAGGCCGGCGAAGTGCTGATCGAGGTTGCCTACGCCGGCGTCAACCGTCCCGATTGCCTGCAGCGCTCGGGGGCGTATCCGCCGCCGGCGGATGCTTCGCCGATTGTCGGCCTCGAAGTGGCGGGACGCATCGCCGCACTGGGCGAAGGCGCGACCGGCTGGAAGGTCGGCGACGAAGTCTGCGCGCTCACGCCGGGCGGCGGCTACGCCGAGTACTGCGCGACGCCCGCTGGCTTCTGCCTGTCGCTGCCGCCGGGACTGTCGCTGCGTGACGCCGCCTGCGTGCCCGAGAATTTCTTCACCGTCTGGTACAACATCTTCGATCGCCTGCACTTCGCGGCCGGCGAATCGGTGCTGATCCACGGCGGCACCAGCGGAATCGGCCTCACCGCCATCCAGCTCGCCAAGGCGCATGGCGCCGTCGTCTACACCACCGCGGGCTCGGACGAGAAGGTCGCGTTCTGCCGCGCGATGGGCGCCGATCACGCGATCAATTACAAGACGCAGGATTTCAGCGCGGAGGTATGGCGCCTGACGGGAAAGCGCGGCGTCGACGTCGTGCTCGACATGGTCGGCGGCGACTACGTCGAACGCAATCTGAAGGCTATGGCGCCCGAAGGCCGGCTCGCGCAGATCGCCTTCCTGCAGGGCAGCCGCGTCGAGCTCGAGATGCGCCACATCATGATGAAGCGACTGACCGTCACCGGCTCCACGCTGCGCGCGAGTCCTGCCGCGCGCAAGGTGGCGCTCGCCCACGCTCTGCGCGAAAAGGTCTGGCCGCTGTTCGCGGCGGGAAAGCTGAAGGTCGTCGTCGCGCAGACGTATCCGCTCGCCGACGCCGCGCAGGCGCACGCGCTGATGGAATCCGGGACGCTGATCGGCAAGATTGCCCTACAGGTTTCAGGAGCCAGTTGACAGTTGGCAGATGGCGATAGCGTTTGCGGTGGCGGCGCATCATGCGCCGATGCGGGCGTGCTTCTGGAGTCGTTGGATACGCGCGGCGCTGCCCACCGCGACGTTTTGAATGCCGACACTGCAACCGCTCGCCGACCAATGTCACGCCTGGCAATTCGCGCCCCGGCGCTGAATGCGCCGCCACCGCAAACACCGCCGCCGCTGCCAACTGTCAACTGCCTCCTGCCATCCGGTCAGTACGTCGCGCGCCCGCCCGACAGGTCGAACACCGCGCCGGTCGAGAACGAGCAATCCTCGCTCGCCAGCCACGCGACCATCGCGGCGATTTCCTCCACGGCGCCGAACCGTCCCATCGGGATCTTCGAAAGCATGAAGTCGATGTGCTGCTGCGTCATCTGGTCGAAGATGGCAGTGCGCACGGCGGCGGGCGTCACGCAATTGGCGCGGATGCCGGACTTCGCGAGTTCCTTGCCCAGCGACTTCGTGAGTCCGATCACCGCGGCCTTGGAGGCGCTGTACGCGGACGCATTGGGATTGCCCTCCTTGCCGGCGACCGACGCGATGTTGACGATGCGGCCGTAGTCCTTCTTCTGCATGATCGGCACCACCGCCCGGTTGCAGAGGAAAACGCCATGCACGTTGACATCGAAGACGTGCTTCCACTCGTCGACGGGGTAATCGGCGAGCGGCACGTTCGGCCCGGTGATCCCGGCCGAGCACACGAGGACGTCGATGCCGCCGCAGGCATCGGCCGTGGCCTGCGCCACCCGCGCGACCGCCGCGGCATCCGCCACGTCGAGCTGCCAGGTGTGCGCCGCGCCGCCCAGCGCCGCCTTGGCCCGCGCGAGCGCCTTCTCGTCGCGGTCCCACAAAGCCACCTGCGCGCCGCTGGCCACGAGGCGCTGCGCGACAGCGAGGCCGATGCCCATCGCACCGCCGGTGATGGCCGCGGTGCGGCCGGCAAAATCGAGCTTGTTCATTGTCCTTTTCCTGCGCTTTTGGGGAAAAGCGTCGAGCATAGCAATTCCCGCGCGGCAGTCGCAACGACGGCCGCGAGAAGGGCGAAGCACGCTTAACGGAAGAAGACGCCGAGGCCGAGCGCGAGCGCGGCCAGCGCGACGATCGCCAGCACGCAGACGAGGCCGAACATCGTGTGCCGCGTGTCGCTCTGGAAGACGAGCATGTCATCCATCATTTCGGCGACCTGCGCATTGGTTGCCAGCGCGACGGGCGCCGCCGATTCGCTCACGAGCACCGGACTCTCGGGCGCGGGCGGGACGTCGATCGGCAGGATCATCACGAAGTTGGTGACGGGCAGGATCCGGTACGTGTGGTTGTCCCACACCTTCGTGCGCACGCCCGAGCGCAAACGGTAACCGAGCGCCTTCGACTCCGGCCGGTCCGAGCGTTCGCCCGCGTCAACGAAAAACTTGGTGGGCAGCCGGCCGGCATTGGCCACGCGCAGCAGCGTTGCGAATTTTTCCGCCGCCATCGTGACGTTGACCTGGAACTTCGCTGCCGCCGAATCCTCGCGGCCCCCGTTCGCCACATACACGACGGAGCCGATCGCGCCGTTGCCGTTGCCGCTGCCATTTCCGTTGCCGTTCGCGCGGCGCTCGCGAATGCGCAGCACGCCCAGTAGCATGTCGAGTGAACCGCCGGTCGTCAGCTCGACCGCCTCCTCCGGATCGAGCACCACTTTCATCACCAGCACGCTGTCGCGCGCGTTCTCCATGACGAGACGGGCTTTGGTCGGGCGGAATCCCACCAGCGGCATTGCCGTCCCCGTTGTCGTAGTTGGCGAACTGGCGGCTGCGGGCACAGCGACGAACGCGCGTCGCCCGGCACGCCGTGCGCGGATTCTAAGGCATCGCGCCCGTCAAAACGGCGTCGGATCAACCGAATCCACGCGTTGGGTGACACGCCTGTGCTCGACAACTCTTGCCGCCGATCGACCGCGGCGGCAATGCCATTGTCATGGCAACGGCGCCGGAGGACAATGCACGATTGCGCCCAGCACTCTGGAGTCGTCATGCAATACGCCATCCGCCTGATCGCCGCCATCGCCATCGCCGCACTTCCGGCGCTCGACACGCTCGCGCAACCACGCGTTCCGGCGTCGCATCCGCCGAAGATCGTGCCGAAGTTCGGGAGCGTGGCGCCATCGACCGACGCCACCGCGCTGGCGACAATGCTGACGGGAGGCGGCGTCACGATCAGCAACGCCCGGTTCGTCGGGGCGCCCGTTGCCGCCGGCACCTTCAGCGCCGGGCAGGCCAGCATCGGCCTCGAATCCGGCGTGGTCCTGTCCACCGGCAAGGTGATCGACGTCATCGGCCCCAACGTCGACTCCGGCTGGTCGACCGACAACGCCCAGCCCGGCGACCCCGCGCTCGACGCGCTGGTCGCGCCCAACTCGACCTACGACGCCGCCATCCTCGAGTTCGACGTAACGCCATCCGCCGCGACCATTTCGGTGCGATTCGTCTTCGCATCGGAGGAGTACAACGAATTCGTCGGCTCGCAATTCAACGATGTCATCGCGATCTTCGTCAACGGCGTCAATTGCGCGAATTACGGCGGCCGCCCGGTGGCCGTCAATTCGATCAATGCGGAAACCAACGGCTCGCTGTACTTCGACAACAACACGGGCCAGCGCGATACCGAGATGGATGGCATGACGGTCCCGCTGGAGTGCGTGGCCGCCGTCACGCCGGGCGTCGCCAACCGCGTGAAGATCGCCATCGCCGATACCAGCGACGCCGTCTGGGATGCCGCGGTGTTCCTGGCGGCGGGCGGCGTGCAATCGCCGGGGGTCGGGCCGCTGACCAACAGCAGCCTGGTCAAGGTCATCGAGTACCGCCACGCGGAGTTCGACCACTACTTCATGACGGCCCTGACCGACGAGATAGCGAAACTCGACAACGGGACGTTCGCCGGCTGGAAACGCACGGGTGAAGCGTTCAACGTATACGTGTCGGGAACACCAAACACGTCTGAAGTCTGCCGCTTCTTCAGCACGTCGTTCGCACCGAAGAGCTCGCACTTTTACACGCCGTTCGCTCCCGAATGCGCGTCGGTGAAGGCGAGCGCGGACTGGCAGTTCGAGGGGTCCGTGTTCAACGTGACGTCGCCCACTCCCGACGGCTTCTGCGTCGCCGGGACCCAGGCGCTGTACCGCGTGTACAACGACGGCATGGGCGCGGCGCCGAACCATCGGTACACGACCGACTACGAGACGTTCGGCATCATGCAGCAGCTTGGCTGGAAGCCCGAAGGCGCAGGCGTTGGCGTCATCGCCTGCGTGCCGATCTGACCTGCCGGGATCACGGCGGCAGGCGGGTATGACACCTCTTTCGTGACGCACGCCAGGGCGGCGTCCGCCGGCCACGGTCGCCCGCCGTTGCGCCTTGCGCGTCGGACGGCGCCGACAACCATAAGCGGGTCGGGACGACGGACGCGCGCGCGAACCCGTTGCCTAATCGCGGTGTCCCCCACCCCGGAGTCGCGCATGTCCGCCGTCTGGATCTTTTTTGCCGTTCTGTTCGGCGCCCTGGCGGCCCTGATGCTGGTCGCGGGACTCAAGTTGGCGGCGCCCGGCCCGCCACCCGCCGAGCGCGCCGAGCGCAGCGGCACCCCCGCCGACCTCGAAGCCGTCGACGCGCTCGACCCCCAAACGTAATCGTCGCTCTCGAAGGCAGCGGCGCGGTCGCGCCCCGCTAGCCGTCAGCCGTCAGGCAATCATGCTGAACGGACGGGGTTGACTCCGGCCCCGTCCGTCACGTTGGCAGGGCCCTGCAGCGCGCACGGCGGTGCCGGCGTCACTCGAGGACGAACGTCACCTTCAGGATGACCTTGTAGCCAGTCACCTTTCCATTTTCGATGGAGACTTCCTGATCCTTCACCCACGCGCCCTTGAGGTTCTTCAGCGTCTGGTTGGCGCGGGCGACACCTTGGGTGATGGCATCCTCGAAGCTCTTCGAGCTGATGCTGCTGATCTCGGTGATGCGTGCGACGGTCATGATCGGACTCCTTGATTGACGGGGGGGACCCCCCCTTGGCGATCATAGTCCCCATTCGGAACCCGGCGCGCTTAGCGCCCAGTCGCGAATCTGGCCTCCGGATGGTCCGTCGCCCAACGCCAATCGCGCTATCGGTGTGGCCGTTGAACCGGGCGTCGCTCAGCGCTGACTTGCATAGTAGAACAGCAAGTAAAGTGTCAGGAGGACGACGACCCAGGTGACCATGCCCGCCGTGCTCGTCGCGCGAGCGAGGCGGCCGCGCTCGCCGAATGCCGATGTCACGGCGCGCAGGCCCGCGCGCACTGTGCCCAGCGCTGCCCGTCGGACGAATCGGTCGCCCGCCACGATCATGCTTTCCAGTCCGGACACGAGCACCGGCCCGAGCCGGCGGTAGAACCAATCGGTGTCGAGCGTGATCGTCAGTGTGCGCTTCAGCAGCGGAAGCATCACGAAGAACGCGAGCCCCGAGAACAACAGCAGCTGGAGCATGCCGACGACATGGGCACCGGTGTAAGGAACAAAGTCGACGGGGAACGGCAACAACCGGTACAGGGGTTCGTAGAAGACACCGAGCCCAACACACAGTGCCGCGAAGAGCAGCATGGCCAACCGCTGGCTCCAGGGCGGATCGGGTGGGCGCAGGCCGGAATCCTTCTGGAAGAAGACGAACCAGGGAAACTTGATCCCGGCGTGCAGGAACACACCGGCCGAGGCCGCCGTCAACAGCAGGAAGACGACCTCCAGATGTCCGTCCAGCGCCGCCTTCGCAACCATGGACTTGCTGACAAAGCCCGACGTCAGTGGAAACGCTGAAATCGAGAGCGCGCCAATCGTGCCACAAACCATCGTCAGCGGCATCGTCCGGAACAGCCCGCCCAGGTCCGTGCATTTGCGGCGACCCGTCTCGTAGAGCACCGCGCCGGCGGACATCAGCAGCAGCGCCTTGTACAGGATATGGGTGAATGCATGCGCGGCGGCGCCGTTGAGCGACAACTGCGTCCCGATGCCGATGCCCACCAGCATGAACCCCACCTGGTTCACGATGCTGTAGGCGAGGATGCGGCGCATGTCGTTTTCGAGCAATGCGTACACGATGCCGTAGAAGACCATGACCAATCCGACGAACACGAGCAGTTCGGTGCCGGGAAAGCCTCGCAGCAACACGTACACGGCAGTCTTGGTCGTGAACGCCGACAGGAATACCGTCCCGCTCCACGACGCCTCGGGATAGGCGTCCGGCAGCCAGGCCGAGAGCGGCGGCGCGCCGGCGTTGACGAGGAAGCCGAACAGGATCAGCCATTGCGCCGGCGAATCGAGCGCCATGCGCCCGAACCCCGTCGAGCCGGTCGCAGCGACGTGCCCGACGATGCCCGCCATCAGCACCACGCCGCCCGCCAGGTGGACCATTGCGTAACGCATGCTTGCCCGGTAAGCGTCCTTCGTTCCGGCGCTCCAGATAACGAGCGTCGAACCAACCGCCATCAACTCCCAGAATACGAACACGGTGAGCAGGTCGCCGGCCAGGGTAACGCCGATCGCCGAGCCCGCGTAAACGAACGCCGCCGGCAGTTCGACACGGCTCGCCTGCTTCAGTGCGAACAGGCCACCGCCAAAGGCCATCACCGCGAACACCAGCGCAAACAGCCTCGACAGCCGATCCACCGCGAACGGCACGATCGGATATCCGAGGAAACTGCCCGCCCAGATCTGGCCCTCCGGCAGCGCGAGCACGAGCGCCACCGCCACCGCGGGTGCAAGCAGCGTCAACGCTGCACGCGCGCGACCACGCAGCGGAGCCAACGCGACGCCGGCCGCGACGAGCAGTAGTCCCGGATGCATCAGCTCAATCATCGCCGGTGTCGTAGTAGTTGTCAGGACGCTTGAGGAACATACCAATCAGTCTGGCGAACAGGATCAGCGCGGTACAGGCGCCGAAGCCGTACCAGGCGCCGAAGCCAAAGGTGTGGGCCAGGCCCTCGTGTGCGGACTCGCTGACGAAAAATTCCGCGCCCACCGTCAACGCCAGCACGAGTGCGAACAGCATCCACAGCAGTCGAATCGTGCGCGGCCTTACCAGCCAGTGCGGTTGCATCGCTAGCCTCCAACGAGCTGCCGCGCAAGCGCCAGCGGCAGGTCCGCGAAGAAGAACATGACAATGGTCAGCACCGCGGTTGCCACCAGCGCGACTACCATCGTCGCCGGCGCCTCGCCGTGATCATGATCATCCGCGGCGGGGACAGGGCGGAAGAATGCACGGTACACGATAGGCAGGAAATAGCCGGCAGTTAGCAATGTACTGGCGGCGATCACCGCCACCGCGGTCCAATGCCCGGACGTGTACGCGCCCGACAGGATGAACCACTTGCTCACGAAGCCTGCAGTCGGTGGCAAGCCGATCATGGACAAGGCGCCGACGGCGAATGCGGCCATTGTCCACGGCATCCGCCGGCCGATGCCGTCGAGTTGGCTGACCTCCGTCTTGTGGGCAGCGGTGTAGATTGCACCAGCGGCGAAGAACAGTGTGATCTTGCCGAAAGCGTGCGCGGCAATGTGCAACGCGGCGCCGATCACCGACAGCGGCGTGAGGAGAGCGGCCGCGAGTACTACGTACGCGAGCTGGCTCACCGTCGAATAGGCGAGACGGCGCTTTAAGTTGTCCGCGCGCAGTGCGACGATCGACGCCGCGATGATCGTGAAGCCGGCGACTGTCGGCAGCCAGTCGACACTGGTCAGGCTGGAGATGTTCTCGACACCGAAGATGTACACGATCACCTTCACCACGGTGAAGACGCCGGCCTTGACCACCGCCACCGCATGCAATAGCGCGCTCACGGGCGTCGGCGCCACCATCGCCGCCGGCAGCCAGCGATGAAATGGCATCAACGCCGCCTTGCCGATGCCAAACATGTACAGAGCGAGCAAGCCTCCGGTGGCAGCGTTGCCGAGCCGACCGCGCAGGATGCCTCCGTTCGTGAAATCGAGCGTGCCGGCGACTTGCCACGTCGCCACCAGCGCCACGAGGAAGAACAGCATGGACGTCGTGAGCAGGACGCCGAGGTAAATGCGGCCCGCGCGCTTCGCCTCGTCCGTGCCGTGGTGCGTCACGAGCGGATAGGTGACCAACGTGAGCATTTCGTAGAACAGGAACAGCGTCAGCCCGTTGGCGGCGAACGCCACGCCCATGGTCGCGGCAATGGCGCCGGCAAAGCAGACATAGAAACGCGTCTGGTGATGCTCGCCGTTGCCGCGCATGTACCCGATCGAGTAAAGCGAGTTCACGATCCACAGTCCGGAGGCAACCAGCGCGAACAGGAGCCCCAGCGGCTCGACGGCAAAGGCCATCGGCATCCCCGGCAACATTTCGAAGAGTACGACGTCCGGCCGATGACCCGCCGCGACCGACGGGTACAGTGTGGCCACGACCGCGAACAGCGCTGCGGCCGTGGCGAGCGTCACTCCCTCGCGCAGGTTCGAAAAACGGCCGACGATGGCGATCAGCAGTGCGCCCGCGAGCGGAAGCGCGACGGCCGCCAGGATCGCCGCCTGCGCACTCACCGCGCTTCCCCGAGAAGCGATGCGGCTGCACGCGCCGCCGCATCGACCGTGAGCGTCGGATCAACGCCGAAGTACACGACCGCGACGAGCAGGAGACCGGCGGGCACCAGCAAGCCGGGCGGCGCCTCGTGCAATCGGGCCACATGTTCGGACGGCGTGCGGAAGTAAGCGACTTCAACGAACCGCCAGACATAGACAACGGCGAGCAGCGAACTGGCGACCGGCATGAACGCGATCCACCACGCGCCCGACTCCAGAGCGGCGAGCACGAGATACCACTTGGTCACGAAGCCGACGGTTCCTGGCACACCGATCAGGCTCAAGCCGCCCAGCACGATTCCCGCGCAGGTGATCGGCATGGACCTGGCGAGGCCGCCCATGTCTGCGAGGCGGACGCCGCGCAAGCGGAAGGCGGCGGCGCCCACCAGCATGAAGAGGGCGCCTTTCGTTACGCCGTGATTGAACAGATGGACGATTCCGGCCGTGAGACCGGTCTTGCTGGCGAAACTGATGCCGAGTGTGATGTAGCCGACCTGGGCAACGCTCGAATACGCGAGCACGCGCTTCAAGTCCGACTGGAAGCAGGCCGCAGCCGATGCGATGAACATCGCCGCGAGCGATAGTCCCAGGAGGATGTTGCTCATCGGCAGCGCGCCAAAAACATAGGTGGCGCCAAATACGCTGAAGTAGAACCGCAGCAGTACATAGAGCGACACCTTGGTCGCCGTTGCGGCCAGGAACGAGGACGTGGCTGATGGCGCATAGGCGTAGGCGCCGGGCAGCCACATGTGCAGTGGAAACAGTGCGGCCTTGAGCGAAATTCCGACGGTCAGAAACGCCAGCGCCGCGAGCACGGGGCGCGTCCCTTCCACCGCGCCGATGCGCGTCGCAATGTCCCGGATGTTGAGTGTGCCCGTCACGAGGTACAGGAGGCCGACGCCGATCACGATGAACGTGGCACCGATCGTCCCCAGGATCAGGTACTGATAGGCGGCGAGCAGCGCCCGTCGGTCGCGGGCGAGCGCGATGAGCACGTAGCTCGACAGCGATGAGATCTCGAGGAACACGAAGACGTTGAAGGCATCGCCGGTGACCGTGATGCCGGCGAGTCCCGCGAGGCACAGGCAGTACATGGCGTAGAAGAGGTAGCGTTGCTCTTCAGGGACTTCGGCCGCGACGCTCGTCCGCGCGTAGAGCGCAACGACCGTGGCCACAACGCCCAGCAGCACCAGCAGGAAGCTGTTCACGGCGTCGATGCGGTACTCGATGCCCCACGGCGGCGGCCAGTTCCCGATCGCGTATGAAATGACGCCGGCAGCTTGCACATCCAACAGGATCGCGATGGCCGATCCGAGGGAGAAGGTGCTCGCAGCGACGGCGATCAGCCAACCCGCGCGGGCGTTGCGAAAAAGGACGATCAGTGGCGCCGAAACCAGCGGCACCACAACCTGCAGGACCGGCAGATGGGCGTCGATCACGTCCGGTCGGCTTCGCTTGCCGAGACCTGGTCGAGGTCGAGGATCTCGTCCTCCTCGGCGGTGCCGTACGCTTCGCGGATGCGTACAACCAGAGCCAGCCCAAGCGCGAGGGTCGCGATGCCGACGACGATCGCCGTCAGGATGAGGACGTGCGGCAGCGGATTCGAGTACACGGCGAATTTATTGTCGACAATCGGCGCCGTGCCGCCGATCAGCTTTCCGGGCGCGACGTACAACAGGTAGACCGAGGTCTGGAAGATCGAAAGGCCGATCAACTTCTTCACCAGGTGGCCGCGCGCGACCACGATGTAGAGCCCGGCCGCCAGCAGGAATATCGTGATCCAGTAACTGAAATGACCGAGGAAACTCACTCGTCGCTACCTTCCCGTCGACGACCGGCAAACATGTAGAAAACTTGCAGCATTACGCCAGCCACGGTGACGCATACTCCGACCTCGACCCAGAAGATCCCGCGGTGCTGGCCATGGACAGGGTCGTGGTCGAGTACGAAGTAGTCGAGAAAATTACCGCCGAGAAGGATGCCGATCAGTCCGACGCCTGCGTATATCAACACGCCCAGGGCGAGGCAGGTCTCGACCAGCCAATCGGGGACAACGCGCCGCGCGGTCGGGAGTCCGAAGACGATCGCGTAGAAAATGATTGCCGAGGCGATGATGACGCCGGCCTGGAAGCCGCCGCCAGGGCCGAAGTCACCGTGAAACTGGACGTAAAGCGCGAACAGCAGCATGAACGGAATCATTATCTTCGCGACCACGCGCAACACGAGGTACTGTCTCATCGTTGCTCCTCGTCCTTCGCCTTGTGCCGGCGGCGGCGCAACAAGGCGATCACGCCCGCGCCCGCGGTGAACACCACGGTAGTCTCGCCGAGCGTGTCGTAACCGCGATAGCTGGCGAGTACGGCGGTCACGATGTTCGGCACACCCGTCTCGCGCAAGCCGTCGTTGATGTAGCGCGGCACGACGTGGTTGTGGATCGGCGCGTCAGGATCGGAGAACGCCGGCAGATCGAAGGTGCCGTACACCAGCATCCCGGCCATGGCGATGCTCGCGGCCAGAGGTAGCCAGGGCCGGGAGCGCGGCTTCTGCTCGTCGCCGCGAACGAGATACAGAGCGCTCAACAACAGTACCGTCGAGATGCCGGCACCCACCGAGGCCTCGGTCATCGCCACGTCCACCGCATCGAGCGCAACGAGCGCCGTCGCCATCAGGAAACTGTAGACGCTACCGAGGATGACCACGGCGAAGAGGTTGCCCTGGATCGCGATGGCGATCGTGACCACCGCCATCATTGCCAGCAGCACATTGACGATCAGCGCTTCGATGGCGCGTGCTCCCGTGGCCCGAGCAGCGGCTCGATGCCGCGCGTCATTCCCGCTTTCGCCAACGCGTGCGTTGCGGTGGGGCTGGAGAAAAAGATCAGCAATCCGACGATCACCAGCTTCGCCGTCACCAATGACAAGCCGGCATGCACGCCCATCCCGAGCAGCATGAGCCCGGCGCCAAGCGTATCGGTCACGCTTGCCGCATGCATGCGCGTGTAGAAGTCCGGCATGCGGACGAGGCCGATGCCGCCCACAATGCAGAAAAATCCGCCCGCGACCAACAGTAACCAGCCGGCGGCGACGGCGATCATGAGCGGTGCGGCTCGTCCGGCTCGCCCGGATCGCCGAGGTCGCCGTAGCGGAAATATTTGAGCACTGCGATGGTGCCAATCAGGTTCAGCAAACCGTAGACGATGGCGAGATCGAGGAATTCCGGTCGGCCCGTCAGGAAGCCGATCACGGCGAGCAGCAGCGCAGCCACGGTGCCGATGGTGTTGGCCGCCTGTGCCCGATCGAACACCGTGGGGCCGAGGATAGCGCGCGCGAGCGCGAGCGCGAGGGTGACCAGGAGCGCCAGCGCGGCCGCGACGAACATCAGGCGCGCGACTCGAAGCGGGTGACGCGCGCGTCCATGTCGCCGCTTTGCACGCCTTCGGCGCCTGCTGCGGTCAGTGCATGGACCAGGAACTCATTTCGCCCGACCTCGACCGAAATCGTCCCCGGCGTGAGCGTGATCGAGTTGGCATGCGTCGCGAGCCCGACCTCCGTCTGCTGCGACGGCCTGAAGCGCACCAGGGCCGGCTGGATCGGCAACCGCGGGTTCAGGATGACTTTCGTAACGTCCCAGGCCGACTTCGCAATCTCCTTCGCCAGCCATGGCCAGTAAACGCTCGCCGCCGGGCCGAGCTGGATCGGATGACCTTCATGGTCGACCACGGCCATCCGATGGGCGAGCAACACGACGGCAATCGCAGACGCGAGTCCTGCGCTCAGCAGAAATGGCGTGAAGTATCCCGACAGCACCACCCAGAATAGAAACAACGTGGCTACCGAACTCACAGCACGTAACATCGAGACCCCCGGATGCCGGCTCGCTGCGGCGCGACCCGATGACGGCGCGTTTCTGTCGACGCGGACCCAGCCGATTGTAATGACTGGCGCCTCCTGCGACAACTTGCGCGCCGAATGGTCACGCGGTGTACGCGGTTGCGCGCCGGCCCGTCATGCGTTCCAGCCAAGGATTCCGCAGCGATCGCAAGCTCGGGTACTGGTGGTCGCAATCAACCCCCCATCAAGGAACGATACCCGGGGAGGGTCGGCAATTCGGGAAACGACGCAGGACGCGGCAGAATTGCTGGATTGGTGCCGGCAGTAGGAATCGAACCCACGACCAACGGTTTACAAAACCGCTGCTCTACCCCTGAGCTATGCCGGCAAGGGGCGCTATTTTACCGTGCGGTGGGGGTGATTCGCTCGCAGGGGTGGCGGCAGCCGGGCGACACGACACTGGTACACGACACTGGATCCCCGCCTGCGCGGGGATGACGGTCGGCGCGCGGAGCGCACCGACCGTCACTTGATGATCTGCAGGTGCGAGGGGCGCGGCTTGCGCTTGGCGCCGTCGCCGTTCTTGCCGGACTTGCCTTCCTTTGGCTCGGCCGTCGTTTCGGCGTCGCGGGGCGCGGTGGCGCTGGTCAGCGAAGCGACCGGATCCTGTGCCGCGGCGAAGGCGAAGCCGTAGCCGGTTTCCTTCGCGAAAATGCCGGATACGGCACTCATCGGCACCGAGACTTCCTGCGAGGTGCCGTTGAAGCGGGCGGTGAACTGGATCCAGTCGTTGTCGATCGTCAGCTTGCGCGTCGCGGTGGTGCTGACGTTCAGCACGATCTCGCCGTTCTTGACGAAGGCGGCCGGCACGCGAGTTTCCCCGTTGACCTTGACGGCCAGGTACGGCGTCAGCGCGTTATCGCCGCACCATTCGCAGATGGCGCGGATCAGGTAGGGCTTGGCGGATTGCTCGGACATGCGGCCAGAATACTACGCAGCCCGCCCATCGCGTCAAGCGCCGCGCGCGGGGCCGCAGGCGGGCGCCTGCGGCGTCCCCGCAAAAGCGGGGACCCAGCGGCTTCTTCGAAGGATCCCCGGAAGGCCGCTGGGGGGTCGACGCTTACGCGGGGACGACGGGGCTAGGACCCCCGCTTACGCGAGGATGGCGACACGACGCTGGATCCCCGCTTTCGCGGGGATGACCTGATCCGCGCTTTGTGCGGATCAGGTCACTTGCGCATGCCGCGTTCGGCCGACGTCAGCGCTTCGGAGAAGGCGGGGCGCGCGAACAGGCGCTCGGCGTACTTCATCAGCGGCGCCGCCTGCTTGGGCATCTGGATGCCGTAGTAGTCGAGCCGCCACAGGAGAGGCGTAATCGCGACGTCGAGCATCGAGTAGTCCTCGCCCAGCATGTGCTTGTGCTTGGCGAACACCGGCGTGATCTGCAGCAGCGCGTCGCGCACCAGTCCGCGCGCCTTCTCGGCGTTCTTCTGGTTGTTTCCATCCAGTGCATCGATGTGACAGAAGAGCTCCTTCTCGAACCGGTGCAGGAACAGCCGCGCGCGGGCGCGCATCACCGGATCGGCGGGCATCAGCTGCGGATGCGGAAAACGCTCGTCGATGTACTCGTTGATGATGTTGGATTCGTGCAGCACGAGATCCCGCTCGACCAGTACCGGCACCTGGTTGTACGGGTTCATCACCGCGAGATCCTCGGGCTTGTGGTCGAGGTCGACGTCGATGATCTGGAAATCCATGCCCTTCTCGTGCAACACGATGCGGCAACGCTGGCTGAACGGGTCGGTCGTCCCGGAGTAAAGGGTCATCATCTGTGGTATCTCCGTGCGCGTAAGTCCGCGCGGGTTTTCGTCGAAAGCGGCGCCGGAATGGCGGAATGCACCCTCGAAAGCAACGGGGCACGAGCGCCGCCCGTGCCCCGCATGTTCAGTGCGGCGGCGTGCTAGTGAACGTCCTTCCAGTACAGGCGTTTGAGTGCGTAGACGAAGACGAACAGCACGGCCAGGTAGAGCAGAACGATGATGCCCAGGCTGATTCGCTTGTTCTTCGTCGGCTCCGAAACATAGTCGAGGAAGTTGACGAGGTCGGCGACGAACGCCTGGTACTGGACGGGCGTCATCGTGCCCGGCGCACCGGCATCGGCGCCGACGGTGCGCACATACCACTTGCCGCCGACGGCCGGCTCGACCAGGGACATGCCCTTGATCGCGATCGCCGCCGACAGCGCCTTTTCGTGGCTGTCGAATTCGGCGGTCACGAGCTTGTTGGCGCCGGACAGCTGCCATAGCACGTGCGGCATGCCGACGTTCGGGAACACAAGGTTGTTCCAGCCGGTGGCCGACTGGTCGTCCTTGTAGAACGACAGGAAGTAGTTGTAGAGCCAGTCG
>JBDTNR010000004.1:0-20157 GCA_039933655.1 Betaproteobacteria bacterium
GACTCGGCCGCTACGTCGTCGAGGAACTTCGCGCGCACTGCGCGCTAAGCGTGCTCGACCAGACCTCGGCCAACTTTGCCGGCGTAACCGCCTTCCAGTCCAGCGTCACCGATTTCGCCGCGCTGCAGCGCGCTTTCGCCGGCCAGGAGGCGATCGTCCATCTGGCCGCGATTCCCAATCCGCGCACTGCCGGGCCCGAGGCGACGTTCCACACCAACGTGCAGGGCACGTGGAACGTGCTGCAGGCGGCCGAGGAGGCCGGCGTTCGTCGCGTCGTCGTCGCCTCCAGCGACGCGGCGCTCGGCCTGCACTACAACCCGCCCGGCTACGGGCCGAGCTACCTGCCGATCGACGAAGCGCATCCCCTGCGCCCGACCGAGGCGTATTCGCTCTCCAAGGAGATCACCGAGACGATCTGCCGCAGCTTCGTGCACCGGGGCAAGCTCGAGGTGCTGGCGATCCGGCCGACGCACATCGTCTATCCGCCCGAGTATCCCGAGCTCGCCGCCCGCGGCGCCGACGTGCACAACTATCACTTGTGGACCTACGTGTCGCCCGAGGACGTGGCACGCGCCTTTCGCCTCGCGCTGGCGCTGGCAAAGGCGCCATGGGAAACGGTTTTTATCTCGGCGGCCGACGGCCTCAACACGCGGCCGACGCTCGACCTGCTGCGCGAGCGCTTTGGCGCCCTTCCACCGCTGCGCGATGCCGATTATTTCAGCCGCAACCCGCTGGCCTCGGTGCTCGACATCCGCCGCGCGCGCGATCTGCTGCAGTTCGAGCCCGTGAGCGACTGGCGGCAGATGACGGTCTCCGCGGCGACGAGGCTTCAATGACCAGTGCTGCTTCGACGTTCGCCGTCAACACCTACTCGTACACGCTGAGTCACGACGTGCGCGATTGTCTTCGTGCGCTGGCCGCGCGCGGCTACGCCCAGTTCGAGCTGATGATGTACCCCGGCCACCTGTGGCCCGCGGACATCGACGCGGCCGGCCGCCGCGAGCTGCGCCGGCTGGCCGACTCGCTGGGCGTACAGGTGGGCACGCTCAACATGCCCAATATCGACGTCAACGTGGCGGCCGCGTCCGCCGACATGCGCGCCTGCTCGCTGGCGCATCTGGAGCGGATTGTCGAGCTCGCCGGCGATCTCGGCGTGCCGGGTGTCGTGATCGGGCCGGGCAAGGCCAATCCGCTGTTCCCCGCGCCGCGCGAAGAGCTGATTGGCCATTTCCATGCCGCGCTCGACCGGCTGCTTCCGCTCGCCGGCAAGGCGGGTACCGCGCTCCTGGTCGAGAACATGCCGTTTGCGTTTCTGCCGGACATCGATTCGCTCACGGCGACGCTCGATCGCCACGGGGCCGATGGCATCGGCATCGTCTACGACGTGGCCAACGGCCACTTCATTCGCGAGGACGTGCCCGCAGCGCTTCGCCGGTGCGCGCCGCGCCTCGCGGTGGTCCACCTGTCCGACACGAACCAGTCGGTGTACCGCCACGATCCAGTAGGCCGTGGCACCGTCGACTTCACGGCGATCCCGGAAGTGCTCGCGGAAATCGGCTTTCGCAAGCGTCCGGTGCTCGAAGTCATCTCGACCGACGCAGATCGCGACATCGACGACAGTGCGACCCGGCTGGCGGCGATGGGTTACGCAGGTCCGCAGGCCCGATGAAAACGACCAGACCCGTCGAGTACTGCCGCGCGATTCGGATGACGCGATGAGCGCCGCAGCGCATCCGCAGCTGATCGCCCGCTCGACGGCGCGCGCGCGCAACGCGCCGGGAGCGCTCTACCTGCTCGCGACGATGGTCGTCGCGCTCACGCTGTTCACGCCGGACTTCTTCAGCGTGGCGAACCTGACCAACGTGCTGCTGCAGGTCGCCGTGCTGACGATCGTGGCGCTCGGCATGACACTCGTGATCCTGACCGAGGGCATCGACTTGAGCCTCGGGCCGGTGCTCGGCCTGTGCGGCGTCGCGGCAAGCATGATCGTGGTCGCCGGCTATCCGCTGCCGGTGGCGATCGTCGCCGCGCTCGCGATCGGCTCCGCATTCGGGTTACTCAACGGATCGCTGGTCGCGATCGCCGGCATGCCGCCCTTCATCGTCACGCTAGGCGCGTTCGGCATCGCGCAGAGCCTCGCGACGGTGCTGACCGGGGGCAACTCGGTGACGCCGCTGCCCGAGTATTACCGCTGGTTCAACGCGGGCGTGTTTCTCGGCATTCCGGTTCCCATCTGGGCCACCATCGTCCTGTTTGGCCTCACCTGGCTCCTGCTGTACCGCACCAAGTTCGGACGCTATGTTTTTGCCATCGGCGGTAACAAGCAGGCATTGAAGCTGGCGGGCACGCGCGTCTCGCTCTACCACGTTCTCGTCTACGTGTACGCCGGCGCGCTCACAGCCGTGGCGTCGTTCATCATGACCGCGCGGATGAACGCCGCGCACCCCACGATCGGCGTCGGCATCGAGTTCGACGCAATCGCCGCGGTGATCCTCGGCGGCACCTCGTTCGAGAAGGGGCGCGGCAGCATCGCCGGCACCGTGGTCGGCGCCCTCGCGGTGGGCGTGCTGCGCAACGGCCTCAACCTCCTCGGGGTCAGCGCTGAGTGGCAGGTTGCGATCGTTGGCGTGGTGATCATCGGCGCGGTCGCGCTCGATTCACTGCGGGGATTCAACACATGAACACGACCGCGCGACCGCTCGCCATCGGCAGGCTGCGCATTGACCATGGCGTCTTCATCGTCGTGTCGCGTCTGGTGGCGGTCACAGCGATCGTGGTCGTGCTCGCCATCCTGAGCCCGTACTTCCTGACCTGGTCGAATTTCATCAACGTCCTGCGGCATGCGGCGCTGCAGTTCATGATGGCCTCAGGGCTCACCCTCGTCGTGCTGACCGGCGGAATCGACCTCTCGATCGGCGCGGTGCTCGGTCTCGCCGCCTGCCTGTCCGCTTCGCTGATCAGCACGGGAAGCGAAACCATCGGCATCGTCTTTGCGCTCATCGCCGGTCTCGCCGCCGGTGCCGCCAACGGCGTACTGGTCACCTACGGGCGCATTCCGGCCTTCATTGCCACCTACGGCATGCTGTGGATTGCGCACGGCCTCGGCTATGTCTTTATGAAAGGCGAGGTCATCTACGGACTGCCGCAGGCGTTCCGCTGGATCGGCGCCGGCTTCGTCGGACCGATCCCGGCGCCCGTGATCGTCGCGGTGGTGCTGTTCGTCGTGCTGCACGTGATGCTCCACCGCACCGTCCTCGGCCGGTCGATCTATGCGATCGGCGGCAATCCCTCGGCGGCGCGCCTGTCCGGCATGCCCGTCAAGCGGCGCCTCATCGCCGTCTACGCGATGTCGGGTCTCTTGTCCGGGCTGGCCGCGCTGGTGGTGATCGCGAGGCTCAATGCCGCCGACTCGAGCCTCGGCGAGGACCTGCTGCTGGCGGCGATCGCCGCGGTCTGCCTCGGCGGCACGTCGCTGTTCGGCGGCGTGGGCGGGATCGCGGGAACCGCGATCGGCTCGATCATCCTCGCCCTCGTGGTCAACGGCATGAATCTTCTCGGAGTACAGACGTTCTGGCAGAACGGCGTCATGGGAGCGATCATCCTGGCGTCGGTACTGGCCGACCAGCTGGCGGGCCCGCGGCTTCTTGGCAGACGATGAAGTTGATATCACCACAAAGGAGGAAAACCAATGGACCGCAGAAATTTCATCAAGGCATCGGTGGCCGCGTCGGGCGCCGCGGCGGGGCTCGGCACCCTCGTCACTTCCGTGTATGCGCAGTCGGGCGGCAAGCCGACGATCGCGTTCTTCGTCAAGAACGTGACCAATCCGTTCTGGAAGGGTTGCCGTATCGGCGCCGAAAAGGCGGCGAAGGACCTGTCCGTGAACCTCGATGTGGTGGCGCCGACCAAGCCCGACAACATCGAGGAACAGACGCGGCTCGTCGAGGACTGGATCGTCAAGAAGCCCGAGTCGTTCGTGTTCGTGCCGGTCGACTACAAGGCGCTGGTCCCGTCGATACAGAAGGCGAACAAGGCCGGCATCCCTGTCGTCAACTACAACAACCGGATGACCGACGTTGAGGTCGTAACCTATGTCGGGTCGGACGACGAGAAGATGCAGTACGAGCTCTGCAAGTACCTGTTCAAGTCGATGGGCGACAAGGGCAAGGTCGTGCACATCGACGGCGTCCCGGCGGCGAGCACGGCCCAGGCGCGCAAGCGCGGGTTCGATCGCGCGGTGAAGGAGACTCCGGGGATCGAAGTGCTCGCCTCGCAGCCCGGCCAGTATCGCAGGCTACCGGCGGTCCAGGTGTTCGAGAACCTGATGCAGCGCTTCCCGGTGATCGACGCCGTCGTCTGCGCGAACGACGACATGGCGGTGGGCATTGCCGAGGCGCTCGCCGCGGCGGGCCGAGGCGCGAAAACCAAAGTCACCGGGATCGACGGCATTCCGGACGCCGCGCAGGCGATTGCCGCGGGCAAGATGTTCGCGACCGCCGATTTCAGCGGTCACGACCAGTCGTACATCGCGGTGACGGCGGCAGTGCGCCAGTTGCGAAAGCAGTCGGTCCCCAAGGAAATCATGCTGCCGATCGTCATCATCGACAAGGCGAACGTGAAGAACTTCATGATGACCCCTGAGGAGCGTCCAGTGCCGAACTGGGACAAGGTGGTGTCCGGCAAGTCCTGATCCACGCAGCAGGCGGATGCGACCGGCCCGGATGCCGGCCGCTCCGCCATCAACGACAGGTTCCAAGACAATGGCGCAAGACGGCTCTCCTCTCGTGCAGATGCGCGGGATCTCCAAGGCGTACGGCGGCGTGCAGGCGCTGAAAGGCGCCGACCTCGACCTCCATCTCGGCGAGGTGCATGCGCTGGTCGGCGACAACGCGGCGGGCAAGTCGACGCTGGTCAAGACGCTGGCCGGCGCCGTGCAGCAGGACGAAGGAACGGTCCTGTTCGACGGCCGCCCGGTGGAGATCAACGATCCGCGTGATGCCAAGGCGCTCGGGGTCGAGACCGTATATCAGGACTTGGCGCTCGCCGACAATCTCGACGTGCCGGCGAACGTGTTCCTGGGCCGTGAGCTCACGCACGCCCGACCCTTCGGCTGGTTCCTCGACAATCCCGCGATGGCCAAGCGCTCGCGCGAACTCCTCGACCGACTCAAGATCAACATTCCGGACGTGCGCCAGAAAGTCAGGTCGATGTCGGGTGGCCAGCGCCAGTCGATCGCGATCGCGCGCTGCGTCTGCTTCAACGCGCGCGTGATCATTCTGGACGAGCCGACGGCGGCGCTCGGCGTGCAGGAGACGGACAAGGTCTACGCGCTGATCCGCGAGATGCGCGACCACGGCCGGGGCGTGCTGATCATCAGCCACAACCTCAACCACGTGTTCGACAACTGCGACCGGATCACCGTCATGAAGACCGGTTCGGTCGTCGGCTCGCGCCGCGTGTCGGAAACCGACCAGGACGAGATCGTGAAGATGATCGTCAGCGGCTCGACGGAGCCGGCACGCACCCGCGGCCGCGCGGAGAGCGCGGTCGACGTGGGCTGACGCCGGAGAGCGCGTGGGCGGCACCGCGCTGATCGTCGGCGCCACCGGGGCATCGGCGAAGCGGCTGGTCGAGGCCCTGCTCGCCAAGCACGACTGGAGCGTCGTCGGCCTCGCGCGCCATCCGCCCCAGCGCAGCGCGCACCCGCGCCTTTCGTTCGTGCGGGCGGACCTCCTCGACGAGATCGATGGCGCACGTGCCCTCCGCGACCTCGGCGCGGTGACGCACGTGTACTACACGGCACGCGCGCAGCACGGCGAGAGCGGCATCGAGAGCGTCGAGGAGAACGCCGCGATGTTCCGGCATCTCCTCGACGCCTTGCTTCCGGTCGCACGAGCGCTCGAGCATGTCCATCTGGTGCAGGGGGGAAAGTACTATGGCGTGCACCTCGGTCCATACGCCACACCGGCGCGCGAGGACGATGCACGCAGCGCGGTGCCGAATTTCTACTACACCCAGGAGGATCTGCTCCGCGAGCGACAGCGCGGCGCCCGGTGGAACTTCTCGATATCGCGGCCCAACGTGCTGTGCGATTTCGCGCCCGAGCGCGCACGCAACCTTTCCTCGGTGCTGGGCGCGTACGCCGCGATCTGCGCCGAGCTCGGCACGGTGCTGCACTTTCCCGGGCGAGCCGACTGCTGGCAGGCGTTGACCGAGGCAACGGACGCCAGCCACTTCGCGGCGGCGCTGGTGCACATCACCACCGATCCGCGCTGCGCCAACCGGGCGTTCAACGTCACCAACGGCGACCTCTTCCGCTGGAAGCGCTTCTGGCCGCGACTCGCCGCCGCGTTCGGCCTTGCGGCCGGCGAGGTCCGCACGGTCGCTCTCGCCGACTGGATGCTGGACAAGGAAACAGTTTGGCGGCGGATCGTCGAGCGCCGCGGTCTTGCGCGCACGCGCCTGGCCGACGTCGCCGCATGGCCGTTCGCGGATTTCGTGTTCGGCCTGGGCTGGGACGTCGTGTCGAGCACCACGGAACTGCGCCAGTCCGGTTTCCATCCCGTGGTGGACACCGAGACCATGTTCCTCGACCACCTGCAGCGCTACCGCGGGTCGCGGATCCTGCCCTGAGCGCGCGGAGCGCAGCCCCTCACCGCATCATCTGCACGTCGCCGCAGACGCTGATCGCCTGCCCGGTGATGCTCGCCCCGAACGGCGAGGCGAGAAACAGGGCCATGTTGGCGATGTCCTTCGCCGACACGTTGCGCTTGAGCGACACGACATCGAGGTACTCGCGGCGCATGGTCTCGAAGTCGGAGCCGACCGCATCGGCCTTCGCCGCCACCACGCGCCGGAAGCGATCGGAATCCACGTGGCCGGGAAGGATCGCATTCACCCGGATGTTTGCTTCGCCGAGTTCCATCGCGAGGCTCTTGGTGAACCCCACGACCGCCCACTTGGACGCGGCATAGGGGCTTCGCATCGGAAAGCCGAGGCGTCCGGCGATCGAGCCCAGATTGACGATGGAGCCGCCGCCGGCAGCCCGGATGAGCGGCACCGCGTGTCGCGCGCAATGGAATTGTCCAGCGACGTTGACCGAGAGTGTGCGCTCGAGCGCCTCGGGGGTGACGTCCTCGACGTTCGCCGTTGGCCCTGCGATGCCCGCGTTGTTGACCAGCACGTCGAGGCCGCCCAGCTCGCGTCCCGCCACCACGAAGAGTCGTGCGACCTCCGCGGCATCGGCAACGTCCGCGCGCAGGGCGCGAAGTCCGGGAATCGAGCTCTTTGCGTCCTCGAGCGCGGTCTCGGACACATCGCAGACGAACACGCGGGCGCCGCGCGCCGAGAAGCCCTCGGCGATCGTGCGACCGATGCCCGCGCCTCCCGCGGTGATCACGACCCGGCAGTCCTCAAGGTCGACCGGAAGAAAATCGGATGCCATGACGCCCGGAGTCGCTTCAGGCGGCGCGCCGCGCCGCGATGTACGCCGCGAGACCCGCGCGGATATCGTAGCGCGGCACGTAGCCCAGCTCGGCGCGCGATCGGCTGGTGTCGAGCGCACCCTTGCGGACCGTTTGAATCCGGTCACCGAAGCGGTACGGACCGGGTCCGATGCTGATCCGGGCGCCGGGTACGAGCTCCTTGATGATCTCGACGATCTCGAACAGCGACGGGGCCTCGCCGGACGAGACATGGTAGGCGTCGAAGCGGTGCTGCGGCTTGTCCAGCGCCGCGAGCACGCCTGCCACGAAGTCATCGACATAGACGTGATCGACGCGGAAGTCGCCGCCCGAGGGCACGTGCAGCGCGCGGCCCTCGACCGCGGCGTCGACGAGCGTCTTCGGGACGCGCTCGCGCGGCAGCCCCGGCCCGTAGACCCAGCACGTCCGCGTGTTGATCACCTCGAGCCCGTGCTGGCGCCGGTAGTCCCGCCCGAGCTGCTCGACGGCGAACTTGGAGATGCCGTAGGGCATCGCGGGAAAGCACGGGTGCTCCTCGGTGATGCGCTCACTCTGGAAGTCGCCGTAGATCTCCTCGGTGCTGATGTTGACCATGCGGCGCACGCCGAACAGGCGCATCGCCTCGAACACGTTGAGCGCGCCGTCGACGTTGACGCGCATCGTGGCGAACGGTGCGTCCGCCGAGGCCATGACGCCGACGATGGCGGCGCAGTGGACGATCGCATCGGGCTTCTGGTCACGGATCAGATTGGCCACGTGGTGCCACTCGGTGATCTCACCGACGACCACGCGCAGCGTGTCGTGGCGCTCGGCCAGCGCCCGCAGCGGAGGAGTCGCGACGAGATCGAACGCCGCGACCTGGTCTCCCCGCGCTGTCAGCGCCTTGACGATCTCGATGCCGAGAAATCCGGCGGCGCCGGTAACGATAATGTTCGCCATGCATGCCTCCCTCTTGCTCGAAGTATATCGCGCTGCACATGGCGAAGTGGTATCGACAATGGCAAAAGAATGCGCGGCGCGACAAGCCCGCCAATCTGGAGGGAATACTCGACGCACCTGCCCGGAATACGCGGGAACAGCAAGCGTACCTGCGATGGGTTGCGGCTTCCAAGGGCAACCTGCCGTCGCTGATCATGGTCGACGACATCTGCGTCTTCCAGGACGACAACAGGTACACCATCGTCATGACCGAAGCGGGCGAAGCGCTGATCCGGCGACCCATCAACGTATTTGTCCAGGAGGTCGAGCGGAAGCCGTTCCGGCGGATTCAACGGTCGACGTTCGTCGACGTCAACGCGATCGCCAGCGTGGCGCGGTGCGCGGCAGGCGCCACGCCACCGGTTCCATGGCAACAGCGAAACGAAGATAGTCCGAGGCAGTTGCCGCGCGCGGCGCGTTCGGACCCGACTACGGCGCGGACACGTTGGCCGCCCGCGAGCGCTGCAGCCGCTGCGTACCGAACACGACCGCCAGCAGCGCGATCCCGACCAGGTCCGAGTAGAGTCCCGGCTTGATCAGCAGCAGCGCCCCGACCACCAGCAGCACGCGCTGCCAGGCGCTGCAGCGGCCGACGAAATATCCGAACAGTCCTCCCGCCAGCGCGATCACGCCGACCACGGAGGACACCACACCCAAGGCGATCGTCGGCCACGACCCGATCATCAGCAGCGCGGGCTCGTAGACGAACATGAACGGCACGATGTACGCCGGCGCGGCGACGCGCATCGCGGCGAAGCCGGTCTCCCACAGGTCCGACTTGGCCAGCGCAGCGGCGGCGAAGACGGCCAGCGCCACCGGCGGTGTGATCGCCGACAGGATCGCGAAGTAGAAGGCGAACATGTGCGCGGCCGGGTTGACGGCGCCGAGCTTGATGATGGCCGGCACCAGCAGGGCGACCATGACGATGTAGGCGGGCGTGGTCGGCATGCCCATGCCGAGCACGATGCCCGCCATTGCGGTCAGGACCAGCGCCAGCACCAGCGAATCCTGCGCGAGCACGATGACGAACTGCGTGAACACGATGCCGAGGCCGGTGATCGTCACGCACGCGATGACGATGCCCGCGCAGGCGCAGGCCATGGCGACGGACAGCGTGTTGCGCGCGCCATCCTCGAGCGCACCCACCACCGTCTGCCAGCCGATGTCCTTGCGTGTGCTCGCGCGGAGCATCGCCACCGGCAGGCACGACAGCGCGCCGGCCAGCGCGCACAGCGGCGCCGAATAGCCGAGCAGCAGGCCGCCGAGCACCACGAAGATCGGCACGAACAGATGCCCGCGCTCGCGCATCACGGCTCCGAGCCGCGGCAGATCGGCGCGGGGGATCCCCGCCAAGCCAACGCGCTTGGCTTCGAAGTGCACGGCGAAGAACACGCCGACGTAATAGAGGAACGCCGGGATCAGCGCCCACAGCGTGACCTGCAGGTAGGACACGGCGAGGAACTCGGCCATCACGAACGCCGCCGCCCCCATCACCGGCGGCATGATCTGGCCGCCGGTCGAGGCGACGGCTTCGATCGCCGCCGCGAACGGCGGGCGAAAGCCGGTGCGCTTCATCAGCGGAATCGTGATCGGACCGTCGACCATCACGTTGGCCACGGCGCTGCCGGAGACGGTGCCGAACAGCGTCGAGCTCACGATCGCCACCTTGCCGGGACCGCCGGCGGTGTGCCCGGTCAGCGACAGCGCGAAGTCCATGAAGAGCTGCCCGGTGCCGGCACGCTCCATGAAGGTGCCGAACAGCACGAACAGCATCACGTAGGACGCCGATACGCCGAGCGTCGATCCGAAAATGCCCTCGGTTGACAGGTAGACCTGCTCCAGCAGCACCTGCGGCGTCACCTTGGTGAACAGCGCCGCGTACGCGAGGAAGATGAGTGCGGTCAGCGGCAGCGCCCAGCCGATCACCCGGCGTGTCGCGTCGAGCACCGCGAGGGTCAGCGCGACCGCGAAGACCTTGTCCCAGGTCGTCAGGTCGTCGATGTAGATGATGCGGTTCTCGAACGACCTGAAGTCGAGCAGGATGTGCAGGATGGCGGCCCAGCCGGCCACCAGCAGGAACGCGTCGAACACGCGCCACCGGCTGTCGGCACGGAACGGGAACAGCAGGTAGACGAGGGTCAGCGCGAACAGCAGGTGCGTGCCGCGGAAGATCATCGCCTGCGGCGGGCCGAACGCGGCGATGTACATGTGGTACAGCGACATCGCGACCGCGATGCCGAGCGCCGTCCAGCGCAGCGCCGCATGCCTGGGGGTGACCGCGGGTTGCTCGTCCATGGCGTGGCAACGCGAATGGCGCGGCGCGGCGGGCGCTCGCGAGCGCCCGCGCGACGCCGACCCCCGCTACGCTAGATGGCGCCGATTTCCTTGTAGTAGCGCGCGGCGCCCTTGTGCAGCGGGACGCCGATGTCGATGGCCATGTCCTTTGGCGTGACGCCATCGATCGGCTTGACGATCGACGCCAGCGTCGCCAGGTTGGCGGCCATCGACTTCGTCATCTGGTACACCGTCTCCTCGGGCAGGTTGCACGCGACGATCACGTGCGCCGAGTAGGCGATGACCGGAACGTCGGCCGTCTGCTTCGGGTACGTGCCGGCCTTGATCATCGTGCGGACGTAGCCGGGATTGAGCGCCTTCATCGCGGCCATCGTCTTGTCGTCGACCGGCACCAGCATGACGTCGCGGGCGCTGGCCAAGTCCATCACCGCCGACGCGGGCGCGGTCGTGCCCAGCGTGAACACCTGCGCATGGCCGTCCTTCATCATCGACACGGCGTCGGTGTAGCTCGCCTGGAAATTGATCTTGCCGAGCGAGTCGTAGGTCATGCCGTTGACCTTCAGCACCTCGGCGGTGAGCAGCTCCGCCGTGTTGCCCCTGGACTGCGCGACCAGCGACTTGCCCTTGAGATCGGCGTACGAATTGATCTTGGCGTCGGCCAGCGCGACCACCTGGAAGTACTGCGGATACAGGTTCGCGACCTGGCAGACGTTGCTGACCTTCTTCGGGAACGGCGCGCGCCCGGCCAGTCCGTCGACGGTGCTCGACGAGTTGCCGAAGCCGATCTGCGCCTTGCCTTCGTCGACGGCGCGGACGTTGGAAATGCCGGCGCCCGGCTGCTGCTGGATCGCGAGTCCCGGGACCGCTTTTTCCCAGATGCCTTTCAGCGCGCCGCCCAGCGGAACCCACGACCCGCCTTGCGGGCCGGTCATGAACGTGACCTGCTCGGCCGCGACCGGCGCCGCGGCAAGGGCGGCGAGCACGGCCGCCGCCGTCAAATGCATCTTGAATTGCATGTAGGCCTCCTTGGTGGCGTTGGGTTCCGGATCTGGCGCCCGGTGTGCGGCGATGTTACCGGACCTGGTCGCCGGGTACCACCGGCGCGTTGCCGGCGGGGCGGGCCACCGTGCCCGGCAACGCCGTAGCCGAAATTCATCACGGACCCGAGATTGAAGCCGACGTCAGGGAAGTGGCCGCCCATTTCACTCGCCTGGTCGACGCTGGCGGCTTGTCGTCCGTCCATCGCCGAACCGGCGGCGCGTGCGACCTGACGCCCACGCGTCGGTCTTCGCTCCGGCGAACGGGTCGAAACTGCCGGGCCGCACCTTGATCGCACAGTACGGCCCCCTGTCGATTGGCGCGACGCGTGGATTGGCGCGAGGTCGGGGTCGCCGGCGCCGCGACCTGACGGGAGCGGCAACGAATATACGAGTCCTCAGTTGCCGTTCAATTCGCTGCGGGTCCCGGTACCATTGCGCTGCACGCCACACGCGCGCATGTATTGTGACGCTGGTTGAACGGCATGATGGCGTGTGCGTCTGCCCGACGGGCAGGCACCACTTCGATTCTTTCGGTACCCGTTCCCGCCCAACAGGAAATCACATGATCGCTACGCTCGTATCGCGCACTGGCCTCCTTGGAGTGACCCTTGCGATGCTCGCCGCCCTCTTCGGCTGTGCCGCCAGCCCCCCGACCCCCCCGCCTGAGGCGCGGGCACAGGCGGTCATCGCTTCCCCCATCCGTACCGACCAGGATCGGCGGATGGACGCCTCGCGCAAGCCTGCCGAGTTCCTTCCCTTCACTGGCGTCGCGCCGGGGATGATCGTGCTGGATGTGTCGGCCGGCGCGGGCTACACATCGCAACTCATGGCGCTATCGGTCGGCCCCAATGGCAAAGTCTTCGCGCAGCGCCCGCAGCCGGGCGCTGCGCTCACCAAGCGCCTCGCCGACCAGCCCCAGGCCAATTTCGTGGTGGTGATCCAACCTTTCGAAAACCCGGTGCCCGCCGACGCGCCCAGGCTCGACCTCATTACCCTCATCAACAACTACCACGACATCGTCTACCTGCCGGTGGATCGCGCCAGGATGAACCAGCGCTTTTTTACGGCGCTCAAACCCGGCGGCCGCATGGTCATCGTCGACCACTCGGCCAAGGCGGGCACGGGTGTCAGTGTGGCCCGGACATTGCACCGCATCGATCCAGCGGTGGTCATTGCCGAGCTCACGCAGGCGGGCTTCGTGCTGGAGGCCGAGGGGCAGTTCATGCGCAACCCTGCAGATTCGCTCGACGTCTCGTCCGGTGATGGCCAGATCAATACGGACAAGTTCGCGCTGCGCTTCGTCAAGCCGATGTAATGTCGTACGGATGGCGCCTCGTCGCCAACGCGCTGTTGCCGGAGGTGCTTGCCACTGATGGTGTCGGTACGGCCGTGCGGTCGGACGCCGGTCCGCATTTGTTTGCGGATAGTCGAGCTCGCCTGCTCAAAAACGAGGTCCTTCCGAACCCATCACCGATTTACTGCGGACTGCACATTCCCACGCCGACGCCCGCGCCCTCGCCCACATAGCCACGGGCAATCATCTGTGTGCGGATGACGGGGTCAATGGTGAAGCGATGGTTGGGCGCACCGCCCTGCCCGCTGTTGTAAAGGCGAAAGATCGGCAAATGCCCCGTGGGGCATTGCCCGCTGCCGTTGGGCAACGGCGTGAAGAACACGTCCGCCTCGAACTGCCAATCCGCGTTTTGCAGCGTGCCTTCGCATCCGAATCCGCGCGGCGCATAGAAGTGCGAGCTCTTGGGCGCAAACGCCACGGTGAAGAAGCGGCACACCGGCGCCAGTGACGCTCCCGTCTTGCGATACACATTGAATTGCTGCCCGGTGCGCTGCCAGCCGACGAACACACCCGCGTCGAGCTTGGCGATTTCGTCGGCCAACAGCGTGACGAAATAGTGTCCGAAGCCGGTGTTGTAATACTCGACCACGGTCGCCAGCGATGGCGCGCCCGCAACGTATTCGACCGCGCCCGCATCGCAAGCGAGCCCGGACGGCCGCGATACGCCGCGCTGATCGACGCTTGGACAGCTTGTGCCCGCGCCATTGTCGATGCCCGCATTGCCGGGCAGCGGCATTTGCGTCAGCGTGAAGCCACCATTGGTGGCGAGGGGTTCGAAGGGTAACGTGGCGTTGTCGCGCGTCGCCCCGAAGTTGCAACTGGCGTCGCTTGCATAGCTGAAGGTTGCGCCGGGGAACGTGCCTTCGCAGTTCAGGGTAGGACCGTTGGCGAGCACGACGCTTCGCATGACGAGCGTGCCCGTACCCCTGAACACTGCACCCGACGTCTTGTCGAGCGAATCATTCGCAGTAATGGTTACGTTGGTCAGCGTGACATTGCCCCCATACACCGTGATCGCCGGCCCGCGACCACCGCCGGTTTCCACGTGGCCGTTGTTGCCGCTGATGGTGACATTGGTAAGCGCCATCGTCCCTCCGGAGGCCCCAATGCCACCGCCGTCGGCCGCCTTGTTGCCGACGACTGATACATTCGTCAGCGTCGCGATGCCTCCGCCCTGGCTGATGCCTCCGCCCTCGATGGCCAAACCCATTGCCGCGTTGGCGCCATTGGTGGATACGATGGTTTCGTCGAGCGCCAACGTGCCGCCGAGTTGGAAGATGCCCGCGCCCTCGGGCGCAGCATTGGCCGCAATCACCGTCCGCAACGTGGTGAGGGCGCCCACGGCTGCCACAAAGATGCCGCCGCCACGGTTACCGCTGTTGCGCGCGATGGAACTATCCTCGATTTCCAGCACGCCGGCACTGACGGCAAGGCCGGCACCGCGCTTGCTTCGATTGCCTACAATCTGACTGAGGCGAATCGTGGTCTTGCCGCCGTCGGTATAAACTCCTCCGCCATCCTCGGCGGCTTCGTTGCCGGTGATCACGACGTTGGTGAGTGTTGCTTCGGCATGGTTGGTGATGGCGCCACCGCTGACGATGGCGGTGTTGGTCTCGAGTCGCGCATCGGAAATCTGGAGCCGACCGAAATTCTCGATGGCGCCCGCCGTGCCATACCCGCGGGTGACGGTCAGGTTGGTGAGTTTCAGCGACCCGGTGGTGGAAATCTGGAACACGCCCGCAGTATTCGCGCCGCTCAGCGTGATGAGATCGCCACCCTGGATCTCGGTGTTGGCCGTGACCGGCTTGTAGGCGCGAAACACGACAACCTCGGGAGCGCCACCGCAATTGAAGGTGATGACGCCGCCACCGGAGTTTTGCGCCTTGAAGAAAACGGTATCGAACGCGGCTTCGGTACAACTGGCGGACGTTCCGTTGCCGACGACACCGCCCGCGGCCAGACTGACGGAGGGCTGGATCACCACTATCGCCAGCGTGACCGCTGCAAGCACAAGTCGTTTCATATCGCACACTCCGTTTTCGCCGATGGTACTTGGTTCAACTCTGACGCGAGTGGGAAAATTCGCCTCGAGCGTTCACTACTCAGGCGGCCACATTGACAACGCTGCTGGCGGGCGCCATCACCACATCGGCTGTCCAAAGCGGATAGTAACCGCAACGCAGGGGACGCGGCGCAGCACGCTCTTTCGAGCGCATTCGGTTGCGCCTTGCCTCTTGGACCGGCCGCTGTCCGACGGCATGCCGAGCCCGCCGCGCGAGCAGCGTAAACTTCCCGGTCCGGACGAATATCTGTTCCGCGAGGAGATTGCCGATGACCACGTATCGAAAAACGCCTGAGGCCCTGGCGCGCCTCTCGCCCGAGCAATTCCGTGTAACCCAGCAGAGTGGCACCGAGGCGCCGGGAAGCGGCGCGCTCCTCCACAACCACGAGCCCGGCATCTATGTCGACATCGTGTCGGGCGAACCGTTGTTTGCATCGTCGGCCAAATTCGAATCGGGCTGCGGCTGGCCGAGCTTCACGCGGCCCATTGCAAGCACGGCGATCAACGAACTGCAAGATGCTTCCCACGGGAGGGTCCGCACGGAAGTACGCTCAGCCGCCGGCGACAGCCACCTTGGCCATGTCTTCGAGGACGGACCGAGCGACCAGGGCGGACTGCGCTACTGCATCAACTCCGCCTCATTGCGCTTCGTGCATCGCGATGACATGGAAGCCGAGGGCTATGGCGCTTACCTGGACCAGGCGGAGGACGTGCAATGACACAGGAACGATCGATACTCGCGGGAGGGTGCTTCTGGGGCATGCAGGACCTCATCCGCAAGCGGCCCGGCGTGATTTCCACACGGGTCGGCTACGCGGGGGGTGACGTCCCCAATGCGACCTATCGCAACCATGGAACTCACGCCGAAGCCATCGAGATCGTCTTCGAGCCCGACCAGCTCACCTTTCGCGAGCTGCTGGAGTTCTTTTTCCAGGTGCACGACCCGACGACGCGCAACCGCCAGGGCAACGATGCGGGGACGAGCTATCGCTCGGCCATCTTCACCACCAGCGACGAGCAACGACGCGTGGCCGAGGAGACCATCGCCGATGTCAACGCTTCGGGCTTGTGGCCAGGGCGCGTGGTGACCGAGGTGGCGCCGGCCGGTCCGTTCTGGGAAGCGGAGCCCGAGCACCAGGACTACCTGGAGCGTATCCCGCACGGATACACGTGCCATTTCGTTCGGCCGGGGTGGAAGCTGCCGGTGCGTGACAAGGCACGCTAGAACCTATCTCGAATTCGGAAATCGTTGCCATATTCACCGTCGTCCCCGCGAACGCGGGGACCCAGTGTCGTTGACTCGTTGAACGGCAAAGACGCTAGAACCAATCTCGAATTCGGAAATTGTTGCCATACCCACCGTCATCCCCGCGAACGCGGGGACCCAGTGTCGTTAAGTCGTTGAACGACAAAGACGCTAGGTTCCCGCTTTCGCGGGAACGACGAATTTCAACATAGGCGTCGATCCGTTTGGCAATTTCGAGATAAGTTCTAGGTTCCCGCTTTCGCGGGAACGACGAACTCCAATTTAGGCGTCGATCCGTTTGGCAATTTCGAGATAGGTTCTAGGGTCACATGGCGATGGCGCCGCGGGCGCGGCGGGCGAGCTTTTTGTCAACGCGCGTCGGAAGCATCCGCCAGCACTTGCTGCTGAAGGGCGCGCGCCTGGTCGATGGTGAGTGGCGCGCCGACATCGCGTAGACACACATGTTCGGCTTGGCCGAGCGCGGCGTCGATCGCCGTGGTGGCCAACTGGGCCATGCGCGCTTCGTTGGCCTGCCGCATATCGTCGGCCGCGGCATAGCGCGCGTCGGCGTAGCCCAGCATCTGCGCGGCGGCCGCAAAGTTGCCCATGTCCACGGCGGTCAGCGCCAGGAGCTCGAACAGGAGTGCCCCATCCCATTGCGCTACAGCAACGGCAACGCCTCGGCCGCGGTCGTCCGCGCCGCTGCGACGTCGCCCTTCAACATCACGCCACAAATCGAACGTGCGTCAGGCACGTGAAGGAACGGGCGATTGGCCCGATGAACAGGTGCATGATCGCGATGCGCGGCGCTCCGTCTAGCGCAGATTCTCCTCGGTATACAACGTCAGCTCCAGCAAGCGCTCGAGAAGCTGATCCGGTGGAATGCCCACGAAGTTCTTGAGTACCAGCTCTTTGGCGAACAGCCGGCAGATGTAGCGGAGCTTCAGCATCTTGTTGCGCGCCGCGTAGACGAAATCCCGGTGGCCGTTGTTGATGACCACGAGATTGCGCTCTGCATCGAAGCGCGAACGCCACAGCTCCCCAGCCGCCTTCTGGTAGGTGTAACCCGGAATGCCCTGATAGGTCGAATCGCCGATACCGGTCTTGCTGAGGAGCGACGCGGTGACCGTGATCTGCGCTTCGGCGCTGCAGACGACATCGCCTTGTGTAACGACCACTTCAATGCGCGTCAGGCCCGGTTCGCTGGTGGCGTGGAACGCCGCGATTTCGCGGTTGGTCGAGTCGAGCGCTCCCTCGCCTTCGAGAATCCTCCAGGTGTACGTAAGCCCCTGCTCCACAAGTCGCCGCGCGCGGTCCCGCGCGATCGCGCGTAACGGGCGCGAGCCGCTGACTTCAACGATGCTCGACATCGGCGAAATGACCACTGAAAACAGCGGACCGGCATATTCGAAAAACTGCCGTTGCGGTTCGGGGCCCTCGCCGTGGGCGCCGGCCTCCATCGCGATCGTTTGCGCGTCTGCCGTCCCCGCTTCGCCCACCGCACCTTCGGCCAACGTCCGCGGCCGGCGCTTGCCTTCGCCCCGATGCAGGTCGAACCAATCGTACTCCTCGGCCGGCAATGCGAGGAGCGCCTCTTTGAGCGCGCCCTGCACCGAGCGCAGCACATCGCGACTCGTCCGCTCCTCTTCCGCCCGCTGCTGGTCCTGGATGATCTTCCCAAGCCGCGCTTCGATCGGTGCAAGCTCTTCGGCGAGGCGCGCCAACGCCGCATCGTGGATGACACCAAGCCGCGTTCCCGGGGTCAAAGTGAGATAGGGGGCGTCGATGATCCCCTGCACATAGCCGCTCGTCCAAGGCATGCGGGCGAATGCCTCGAGTTCCGCAAGACTTTCGAGCACGCGGGTCCCGGAACGATAGAGCGATACCGCGTTGGCCGGCGAATGCGCGTGCAGATAGAGTTCCGCGTACACCTCGCTTTGCGCCGGCATGGCGTCGTCGAGCTCGTGCAGCAGTCGTCCCTCGAACTGGCGCGGCTCGACCTTGAATTCGGTCCGCGCGGTCCGATCGACGACGCGGATCGACACGCCGGAGTGACGGATCCGGTCACGCAACTCCGCGGCGAGATACCACTGGATCTTCTCGCCGCTGAAATTCTTGATCCCCGGCAGGATGCCCTTGATCAGAACCTCGGTCCCCACCTCGGGCAAAAGTGCCGGCCGCTCCGTGATGCGGTAGCTTGGGTCGCCTTTGCGCAGATGCATTTGGTAGGCGCGCCCGTCGTCCCCGGCCGACGTCAACAGAAGGTCTTCGCCCAGCGTCCAAAAACTCAACAGACCGATACCGAACTCGCCCTGCAATCCCCGAGCGCCCTGCGCCTTCAGACGGCGCTTGATGGAATCGCAGACGTGGGTGGCTACGTAATGGAAATCCGGTTCGCCCTCCGCATTCCGACGCACGCCCTCGCCGTCGTCCTTGACGCGCAGGTAATGCTGCCCCTTCTCCCTGCCTCGCGTGATGACGATCGCTTTGGCGTGCGCATCGATGCTGTTCTCGACGAGCTCAGCCACGGCCTTGAGCGGATTGCTCTGCGACAGCGCGATGATCGTGATGGCGTTCCAGTGATCGCCGATGCGCAGATTGCCGCTGGAGCGTGGCTTGCCGGAATTCGCAGTGGGAGATGCCATGCGCGCTATTTCTCGACCCAGGGGTTAACGCAACTTGATTCACAACGTTCCAGTTCTTCCGTGTTGCGAGCGACGACTTGGAGATCATCCTGCAAGCTCGTCGCTGCGATGAGACTATCGATCACGGGTAACGGCTGGCCATGCGCTTCCGATGCGCCAACGAGCGTGCCGCAACGCGCGGCAATGCGTGAGGCAATCGCTAACAGCCGCCCGCGGAACCGATCCGCAAGTTCGCGACGTACCCATTGTTCGAGAATGGCTCGTTTGCTCGAATCGGGCAGCTTGGCAATTCCTTTTTCGAGCTCCCCGATGGTGAGCACGCTGAGGAACAAGTCGTCTTCGTCGCGTTCCCGTACCCACCTGACGACCGATGCTTTCGGTCTTGGGCGTACCCATTCGGAAAGTACGCAGGTGTCGAGAAGCCAGCTCACAACTTCACTCGCCTGCCCATATCACTGCTTCGCTCGAGATCCAGCGCAATCTCGCCCAACGGCGACTTCCGAAGAAAATCCACCAAGGTACCCTTGGGCTTGCGGGTAATGCGGGCGTACTCGTCCGCGGCGACCACCACCACCACGTCATCACCTCTCAGCGTAATGACTTGCGGCCCTTCGTCCGAGACTTTCCTCACCACCTCTGACAGTCGATTCTTGGCCTCTTGAAGCTGCCATCTGCTCATGATTCGGCTCCCAATTCCTAGCTGTGAAGGCCCAATAGGTTGTTTGTGTTCATTCGAACTGGATTTGAGAAACTGGGAATTGCCAAACCCCGGGTTATCTCAAGGAGCCCAGCCGAATGAACACCCGTAAGAATGCCCGACTGACCTTTGCTCGTCGATTCGAAATGGTTCAGGACATCACGCAGCACGGGCTGTCGCAAGCCGCCGCCGCGCGGGCGCAGGGCGTGAGCGTGCCGACGACCCGCAAATGGCTTGGGCGCTATCTGGCCCGCGGCGAGGTGGCCCTGCGCGGTCGTTCGTCGCGGCCGAGGGTCAGTCCGCGTGCCCTTGCTCCCGCCAAGGCGCTGGCGATTGTCGAGTCGCACCGGCACCGGCGCGTCACTGGGTCGGGGTTG
>JBDTNR010000005.1:0-19669 GCA_039933655.1 Betaproteobacteria bacterium
CGCTCGTTCAATCGCGTGCCGGGGGCAAGCGCTCCTTCGATGATCATTACCCGCAGGCGGTCGCCGATCGCGGACGGCAGCGTGCCGGTTAAGGCCCGTGCCGCGTCGATGGGGTCCGCGGGATCCGCACCGGCCTGCGGATCGCCGCGGGAACGGCGCTCATTGAGGGACGTCATGTTTGTATACCGGTCGGGTCCGCGATCACGCACGGCTTTCGCCGTCCGTCGCCCACCGACCAAAACGTCGGCGTTCGTCTTTGAATTCAATGGACTTTGTACGATAATGCCATTCACGACGCCTGTTCAACACGGCACAGGCGACGCCATATACGTATTTGTATACCAAACCGAACCGCCTTAGCAACATCTTCAGGCCACCGGCGTCACGCCGCGCTGGCCCCGAGGAAATATCCGATGGACCAAGCTGAAGAATCAGGCGACGCCAGCAGCCTCGTTTCGATCCAGCCGCAGATGCTGCACGAGGCGATCGTGACGCAGCTGCAGCGGATGATCGTCGAAGGCACGCTGGTCCCGGGAACCCGGCTCAACGAGCGGCTTTTGTGCGACAAGCTCGGGGTGTCGCGGACGCCCCTGCGCGAGGCGTTCCGGGTGCTCGCCGCGCAGGGCCTGGTCAGCCTGCTGCCCAACCGCGGCGCGATCGTGCTGCAATTGACGACGAACGACATTGCCGAGACCTTCGAGGTCGTCAGCGGGCTCGAGGCGCTGTCGGGGGAACTCGCCTGCGCCCGCATCACCGACGCCGAGGTGAACGAGATCCGCGCGCTTCACTTCGAGATGCTCGCCTGCCACGCGAAGCGCGATCTTCCCGGCTACTACCGACTCAATTTCAAGATTCACGACGCCATCAACCGGGCGGCGCGCAACGAAGTGCTGCGGCAGACTTACACGACGATCAACAGCCGACTGCAGTCGCTGCGCTTCCGATCGAACTTCGATCGCGACAAGTGGGACGCGGCCGTACGCGAGCACTCGGCGATGGTCGAGGCACTGGACGCCCGCGACGGCGCCCGCCTGGGCGCGATCCTCAAGACACATGTGCTTGCCAAGTGCGCGTCGGTACTCGCGCTGCAGGCCGTGGCCGCGGAAGCGATCACCCGGTAGCCGCGACGCGCGCAGGCGTCGTTGCGTGCTTTGTATACGAGTTGGCCCGCATCCGGCAGCTTTCGACGGGGCCATACGCCCTTGCGATCGCGCGACTGCGTGCAAAATGCGCTCGCGGGTTGCGGCCTCGGTCCAAAAGTGGATAAAATGCGTTTTGTATACCAAGTGCGGCGATTAAACGCCGCCGCTTCGGATGTCATCCGTTTCGGGGGCAACACATGTTCCAGCTCGACCAGCATCCGTCCGGCCGCCATTTCCTGCAGATTCCTGGTCCGACAAACGTCCCCGACCGCGTACTGCGGGCGATGGATCAGCCGACCATCGATCACCGCGGGCCCGAGTTCTCCCGCCTGACGCTCGAAATCCTCGAGGGACTGGCCGGCATCTTCCAGACGACGCAGCCGGTGATCATCTATCCGGCATCCGGCACCGGCGCGTGGGAGGCGGCGCTCGTCAACACGCTATCACCCGGCGACCGGGTGCTGATGTTCGAAACCGGCCACTTCGCCTCCCTCTGGCGCGCGATGGCCGAGAAACTCGGTCTGGTGGTCGATTACGTCCCCGGCGACTGGCGCAGCGGCGTCGATGCCGCCGTCGTCGAGGCGAAGCTCGCCGACGACAAGACGCACGCGATCAAGGCCGTGATGGTCGTCCACAACGAGACGTCGACCGGCGTCACCACGCGCATTCTCCCGATCCGCCAGGCACTCGACCGTGCCGATCATCCGGCACTGTTGATGGTGGACACGATCTCCTCGCTCGCGTCCATCGACTACCGGCACGGCGAATGGGGCGTCGACGTGACGGTGGCCGGGTCGCAAAAGGGCCTCATGCTGCCGCCCGGACTCTCGTTCAACGCCGTCAGCGACAAGGCGCTCGCCGCCAGCAAGCACGCACGGCTGCCACGCGCGTACTGGCGGTGGGACGAGACGATTGCGATGAATCGGCAGGGCTACTTCCCGTCGACCCCCGCGACGAACCTGCTCTACGGCCTGCACGAGGCGATCGCCATGTTGCGCGAGGAAGGCCTGCCCGCGGTGTTCGCCCGCCACCAGCGCCATGCCGAGGCCACGCGCCGCGCCGTGCGGGCATGGGGCCTCGAAGTCCTTTGCCGCAATCCCGCCGAGTACAGCGGGGCACTGACGGCGGTGATGATGCCCGACGGCCATGACGCCGACGCGTTCCGGCGCGAGGTGCTGGCGCGCTTCGACATGTCGCTCGGCACCGGACTCGGCAAGCTCGCCGGCCGCGTGTTCCGCATCGGGCATCTTGGCTTCTTCAACGACCTGATGCTGTGCGGAACGCTGTGCGGCGTCGAGATGGGGCTCGCGCTGCGGGAAGTGCCCCACAAGAAGAATGGCGTCGGTGAGGCGCTTGCCTACCTGCGCGAAAGCGGCGGTCAGACCGCGACGACGGCGCAACGACGCGCTGCATGAACCCGGCCACAACCTGTCTCTCGAAGGAGGAAACCTCGTGAATACCAGCAAGGACTTCGTACTCCGGTTCGCGGCGCGTGCCGCCCGGGCCGCCGGTCGCCAGGGCCGTTCGGTGCTGCGCCTGACGGCCGCTGCGATGGGCGGAATCGTGCTCGCCCACGGCGCCCCGGCGCTCGCGCAGATCGAGATCAAGCTCGGCCACGTCGGCGAGCCGGGATCGCTGTTCCAGAAAAGCGCGGATGAATATGCGAAGCGCGCCAACGCCAAACTCGGCGGCAAGGCCAAGGTTGTCACCTATGGATCGAGCCAGCTGGGCGGCGATTCGGAGATGATCCAGAAGCTGAAGCTCGGCACGCTCGACATGGCGCTGCCCTCCACCGTGATGAGCTCGCAGGTGGATCTGTTCGGCGTGTTCGAGATGCCCTATATCGTCAAGAACCGTCAGCACATGGGCCGCATCGAAAGGGAGCTCTTCTGGGCGAAGCTCGCGCCGGAGGCCGAGAAGAAGGGCCTCAAGGTCCTCGCGGTCTGGGAGAACGGCGAGCGCCACATCACGAACAGCAAGCGGCCGATCAAGACGCCCGGCGACCTCGCGGGTATCAAGCTGCGCGTCCCCGAAGGCAAATGGCGCGTGAAGATGTTCCAGGCGTACGGCGCCAATCCCAGCCCGATGAAATTCTCCGAGCTTTTCACGGCGCTGCAGACGGGCGTGATGGACGGCCAGGAAAATCCGTTCACGCAGATCTATTCGGCCAAGCTGCAGGAAGTGCAGAAGTACCTGTCGCTGTCCGGCCACGTCTACACACCGGCGTACCTGACGGTCGGCAAGACCAAGTGGGAATCGCTGCCGCCTGACGTGCGCAAGATTCTCGAAGACACGGCGAAAGAGGCGCAGGCGTACGTCTATGAGACGGCGGCGAAGGACGACGCCGAACTGCTGGTCAAGCTCAAAGCGGGCGGCATGCAGGTGAACGACGTCGACAAGGACGCGTTCATTGCCGCGAGCAAGCCGATCTACGACGAATTCGGGAAGGAAGTCCCCGGCGCCAAAGAGGTGATCGACCGCGCCGTCGCGCTCGGCAAGTAAGCGTGGCCGTGACCGCGGACGGCGGGGCGCAGGACGCCCCGGTCACACTCGCGCTCCGGCGCTTTCGCGACCAGTACGGCAAGCTGCTCGAGTGGGTGGTGGGCGCGCTGATGATCATCCTGTTCGTCGAGGTGACGGCGGGCGTCGTCTTCCGCGCGGTCGGGCATTCGCTGATCTGGTACGACGAGGTGGCGTCGATACTGCTGGCGTGGCTGACGTACTATGGCTCCGCCCTTGCATCGGTCAAGCGTGCGCACATCGGCTGCCCTGAACTGGTGGACGCGTTGCCCTGGGGTCCGCGTCGGCTGATCAACATCGGCGCGCAGCTCGTGGTCATCGCGTTCTTCGTCACCCTGGGCTGGGTCGGCGCGACCATCATGCCGATCCTTGCCGGCGACGCGATGGTCAGCCTGCCGTGGGTGCCGTTGAATTTCGTGCATTCGGTGATCCCCGTGTCGTCGGCGCTGATCGTCATCGCCGAGCTCACGTATCTCATCGACCTGGTCGTCGCCCGCGGACCGCCAACGCCCGCGGGCGGTGCCGCGGCGCTGGCTGACGGCCGCCACTGAAGCACGACGGACCGACACCATGGCCATCATGCTGGGTCTCTTCGTCGCGGTGCTGGCACTGGTGCTGCTGAACGTGCCGATCGCGGTCTCGCTGGGCGTCGTCGCGCTGATCGCGATGCTGGCCACGCACGGGATGGCGGCACTTCCCAACCTCGCCATCGTCGCCTACAACGGCGCGACCAGCTTTCCGCTGCTGGCGATCCCGCTCTTCATCCTGGCCGGCGCCATCATGAACGCGTCAGGCATCTCGCGCCGCCTGATCGCGTTCGCATCGGCGATTTTCGGCTGGATCCGCGGCGGCCTGGCGCACGTGTCGATCGGCGCGTCGCTGTTCTTCGCTGAAATTTCGGGTTCCGCGGTGGCGGACGTAGCTGCGCTCGGCTCCATCCTGATCCCGGGGATGAAGGCCAAGGGCTATCCGGCGCCGTTCGCGGCGGCGGTGATGTCGTCGTCGGCGACGCTCGCCGTGATCATCCCGCCATCGATCCCGATGATCCTGTACGCGGTGATGGCCGAGACCTCGGTCGTGCAGCTCTTCGTCGCCGGCATCGTGCCGGGTCTCATCGGCGGCTTCGGCCTCATGGGCATGGCTTATGTATTCGCCCGACGCTACAACCTGCCGCGCGAGGAAGCGTTCGCGTGGTCGCGCGTAGCCCGAACCGCGCGCGAAGCGCTGTGGGCGTTTTTGCTGCCGATCATCATCCTGGGCGGCATCTTCGGCGGCGTGGTAACGGCGACCGAGGGCGCAGCACTCGCCGTCGTCGCCGCGCTAGTCGTCGGTCTCCTTATCTATCGCGAGCTCAACATAAGTCATCTGCGGCAGGCGGTTTTGGAAGGGGGCATCCAGACCGCGGTCGTCATGCTGCTGGTGGCAACCAGTGCCCTTCTCGGCACCTACCTGACCGAGGTACAGGCGCCGCAGGCACTGGCCAAGGCCGTGGCCGACCTCACGAGCAACAAGTGGGTGGTGCTGGCGCTGCTCAACGTGTTGTTCCTGCTGCTCGGCATGTTCCTGCATTCCGCCGCAGCGATCATCCTCGTCGTGCCGATCGTCATGCCGCTCGTCCGTTCCGTTGGCATCGACCCGGTTCACTTCGGTCTGATCGTCACGATCAATCTCGGCATCGGCCAGCAGACCCCGCCGGTCGCGAGCGTGCTGATGGTGGCGAGTTCGATCGCGAAGGAATCGGTCTGGGCCGTGTCACGCGTAAACGTCTGGTTCATCGCGGTACTGGTCGCGGTCCTGCTGCTCGTCACCTACGTCCCGGTCGTCGGATTGGGACTGGTTGAATACTTCTATCGCTGAGCGGGAAGGCAGCGCACCACGTCCATGAACGATTCCATTGCAGTTTCGCGCGACGGCGCAGTCGCCACGATCGTCCTCGACCGCCCGGAAAAACTCAATGCGCTGACGATCGACATGTGGCGGGCATTGGGCGAGTCCGTCACCGCCCTGGCGCTCGACGACGACCTGCGCTGCATCATCCTGCGCGGGGCGGGCGAAAAGGCCTTCTCGCCAGGCAACGACATCGGCGAATTCGCGACCGCGCGCGCCAACAAGCAGCAGGCGATCGCGTACGGCCGCGTCATGCATGGGACCGCGGACGCCCTCGCCCATTGCCGGCACCCGCTGGTCGCGCAAATCCACGGCATCTGCGTGGGTGGCGGACTCGAGATCGCCGCGCTGTGCGACATCCGCATCTGCGGCACGTCGAGCCGCTTCGGCGCGCCGATCAAGAACCTGGGTCTCGTCATGGCGTATGCCGAGATGGCGCCACTGGTGCGGCTCGTGGGCCCAGCCGTCGCGCTCGAGATCCTGCTCGAAGGACGTGTGTTCGACGCCGCCGAGGCGAAGGACAAGGGACTCGTGACGCGCGTGGTCGCGGACGCCGACGTGGCGGGCGAAGTGCTGGCGACCGCGCAGCGCATCGCCCAAGGCGCCCCGCTCGCCGCGCGCTGGCACAAGAAGTTTGCCCGTCGGCTCGCCGATCCGCGGCCGCTGACGGCGACCGAAGAAGACGAATGCTTCGACTGCTTCGACACGGAAGACTTTCGCTTGGGGTATGCCGCGTTCCTCGCCAAGCGGAAGCCGGAGTTCCGCGGGCGATGAGCGGCGCCGGAAAGGCGGCGACCTCGCCGTCGGCCCACGGCACGCCGCATCCCGGGCCGCTCGCCGGCATGCGCGTGCTGGAACTCGCGCAGATCATGGCCGGCCCCACGTGCGGCGCGCTGCTCGCGGACCTGGGCGCCGACGTCGTCAAGGTGGAAAAGCTGCCGGGTGGCGACGATTCGCGCGGGTATCGCGAGCCGCGCGTCAACGGCGTTTCGGCGCCGTTCATGATGCTCAATCGCAACAAGCGCGGCATCGCGCTCGATCTGCGGCGGCCGCAGGGCCGGGAGATCCTGCTGCGCCTCGTTCGCACTGCCGACGTGCTCGTGGAGAACTACCGCCGCGATACGCTGGACAAGCTGGGGCTCGGCTACGACGTGCTGGCGGCCGCAAACCCCGCGCTCGTCTACTGCGCGATCACGGGCTTCGGCCGCGACGGGCCGCTGGCCGACAAGGGCGGGTTCGACCTCGTCGCGCAGGGTTTTGCGGGGCTGATGTCGATTACCGGCGAGCCGGGCCGGCCACCGGTCAAGACGGGCAATCCGGTGTCGGACATCAATGCCGGCATCCTGGCGACGGTGGGTGTGCTTGCCGCCTACGCACACCGGCTGCAGACAGGTCGCGGGCAACTCGTCGACACGTCGCTGTTCGAGGCGGCGCTGCAGCAGACGTACTGGCACGCGGCAAGCTACTTCGCGACCGGGCAGACGCCGGGGCCGCTCGGATCGGCGCATATCCTCACCGCACCCTACCAGGCGTTCGCGGCGAGCGACGGCTACATCAACATCGGCGGCGCGAACCAGGCCAACTGGGAGCGCATCGCCGACGTGCTCGGCCATCCGGAGTGGCGCGACGATCCGCGGTTCGCGACCAATACCGCGCGCATGGCGCACCTCGACGCGCTCGTCGCGTTAATGAACGGCGTGCTGTCGCAGCGATCGCGTGCCGAATGGATCGCCCTGCTCGACGCGGCCGGCGTGCCGGCGGGTCCCGTGCATTCACTCGGCGAAGCGCTCACGCATCCGCAGACCCTGGCGCGCGGCATGGTCGTCGACCTCGTGCATCCGGAGGCCGGTGCCACCCAGGCGCTCGGCTGTCCCGTGCATCTATCCGGGACTCCCGCGCGCGTCGACCGCCCGGCGCCGATGCTGGGCGAGCACACGCGCGAGCTGCTGCGCGAATGCGACTACAGCGACGCCGAGATCGACGCGTTCGTCGCGGCGGGCGTCGTCGCCGCACCCGGCTGACGGCGTCAGGACATCGCCTGGCAGCAGAGATTCTGCCGGTGGTTGGCCCGCGCGAGGAAAAACCAGCGCTCGGACCGCAGTCCCGCGAACTGGATGGCGAACGTCCTGGACTTCGTTGCGCTGGAACGGTTGCCGTTGATGCGCACGACACTCTCCCGGTGCTGCGGCGCGAGTCCAGCCTCATCCATCGCTCAGAAATACCTGTCGCTGGCGATGGAGCGCTTCATCGTTCACTGCACGAGTTCCGCGCCACCGACCGGATCGCGCGTTCAGACAGCGGCATGCCGTAAAGGCGGCGCGCGCCGCGCCGCGCGCGCTCGCCCTGTACAGACCCACGAATCGGCCCCTGTCCGGCGCGTGCTAACCTGCGCCGGAGCCGGTTCCCGCACACGTTCGATCATCGCGGACGAGCCCCCGGTCGTCCCTGCCCATCGCGAGCGTGACCCTGACGACATCCATGACCAGACTCTCGCTGTCGGTTGCCACCTGGGATTACGATCGCGTGCGCGCGCTGGCCGACGGTCGCGTGCCGATCGAAGGCTGCGACGTCAACTTCCTGCCGATGCCGGTGGAGGAAGTGTTCCACCGCGCGTACTACCACGCGGAGTTCGACGTTGCGGAGATCGGCTTTTCGCCGTATCTCATCGCGCGATCGCGTGACCTGACACCCTATGTCGCGATTCCGGTGTTCCTGTCGCGGATGTTCCGGCACTCGGCGATCTACGTCCGCGCCGACCGGGAAATCGGCGCGCCCGAGGATCTGCGCGGCAAGCGCGTCGGCGTGCCCGAGTACCAGATGTCGGCCGCGATGTGGGCGCGCGGCATGCTGGCCGACGACCATGGCGTGCGCCACGATGCGATGCGGTGGGTGCAGGGCGGGCTCGAGACGCCCGGCCGCCGCGACAAGTTTCCGCTGAACCTGCCCGCCGGTTTTCCGCTGGAGAGCGCGCCGCCCGACCGTTCGCTGTCGCAGATGCTGGAGGCTGGCGAGATCGATGCGCTCTTCTCCGCGCGTGCGCCGTCGTGCTTCGAACGGGGATGCCCGCAGGTCCGGCGCCTCTATTCCGACCTGCGCACCGTGGAGCGGGATTATTTCCGGCGTACCCGCATTTTCCCGATCATGCACGCCGTCGGCATCCGCCGTGAGCTCGTCGAACGCCATCCGTGGCTGCCGGCGAGCGTGTGCAAGGCCTTCGTCGAAGCCAAGCGCGCGGCCGGGCAGGACCTGCGGGAGGTGGCGGCACTGAAGATCATGTTGCCGTGGCTGACGTCGGAGCTGGCGGACACCAGGGCGGCGATGGGCGACGACTACTGGCCGTATGGCGTACCGGCCAACCGGCACACGCTCGACACGATGGCGCGCTATTCGTTCGAGCAGGGTCTCGCGGTGCGGCAGCTGTCAATCGAGGAAATGTTCGCACCGAGCACGCTGGACCAGCTGGCCGTATAGCAGCGCGGCCGCTCGCAATCCGGCGCGCGGCGCCGACCCGCGGTCGTCAGCCCTCCGGTGCCGCGCTGCCGGCGCCGGATCCCTTGGCCTCGACGGCGCGCCGCACGAATCCGATGTGCTCGCGCAGCGTATAGGCCTCGCTGGCGAAGCTCGCCGGAATGCGTATGCCCGCCGCCGCACGCTCGATCCGATCGAGGGTCGCGAGCCAGCGCTCCAGCGGCGGCGGCCCCTGGTGCGACGCGACGTCGCGCTCCAGCAGCGCCAGCTCGCCGTACCAGCGATACACGCGCGACCGCACGCGCCAGCGCACGATCTGTGGAAAAAAGTTGATCAGCGGCACCAGCACGACCAGCAGCGGAACGATCAGGATCAGCGTGCGGTCCAGGAACGTCGCGATCCAGAACGGAAACGTCCGGTAGAGCAAGCTGGTGCCGAAACGGGTGTGCCGCACCGCGTCCATGGACACCGGCAGGTCGACCTGGATCGTGTTCGGAAACTGGCCGGCCGCCTCGAAATAGCCCTGGTCGTCATGGACGTCGCGCACGGCCTCCAGCAGCAGGTTGATGAGCGCCGGATGCAGCCCGTCGCGTGCCGCGAGCATCGCCTTGGTGGCGATCAGTTCGACTTCTTCCGCCGGGATGTCGCGCGCCAAATCCACGGTTCCGGCAGGCAGCGTCAGTCGCGTGACGAAGGGAAAGCGGCGTACATAGGCGGAGGCGCGGTTGACGTTCATCAGCTTGAGCTCGGGATCGAGCAGCGCTTTCTGGATCGTGGCGGCGGCGGCGCCGCCGACCATCATCGCGACGTCCGCCTTGTCGTCCCGCAGCATCTGGAAGGCCGCTTCGCCGCCGACGTCGAGCAGCGTGGCATCGTCCGGCGTGATGTTGTTTGCCGCCAGCAGCGGCAGCACCAGTGCCCGATTACCGCTGCGCGGCAGTCCGACGGTGATGCGAAGTCCGGGGAGCTGGTTCAGTTGCGTGAGCGTCCTGCCGCTGCGATAGAAAATCCACAGCGGCTCGTAGTAAAGGCTCGACAGCATCACGATCCCCTGCGCGGGCGGGGGATACGCGACGCCGCCCTGCATGAAAGCGATGTCGACGCCCGAAGTCGGGTCGAGCAGCAGGTCGAGGTTCTCGGCGGCGCCGTTGGTCGGGCGCACGACGACCGTCACGCCTTCGCGCGCGAGCAGCACTTTGTAGCGCTCCGCGTAGTGATGGTAGAGCCCCGCCTCGGGGCCCGATGCCAGCACGATCCTGCGCGGCGGGATCGGTTGCAACAGCTGGAACGACACCCAAAGGGAGGCGGCAATGGCCGCCCCGAACAGGATGGTGGTCCGCAGCAGGTCGCGGCGGGAGAGGAGCGCGTAGTTGTCGAACGTCATGGAAGGCGGCCATGATGGCGGCGGCCGCACGCAGCGTCAATCCACCGAAGCATGGAATGTCCGTCGCATCGATTCGCTGGTGGCATGCGGCCGCCCTCGGGCAGGAAACGCACGCAGGCTCCGCAATCCACGGATCCCGGGTACCCGCTGCGCAGAGCCGACGAAGGCTCGTGACGTTGTTTCCGTCACGCATGGATCCGTGCCCATTCGTCGTTCCCGCGAAAGCGGCAACCCAGTGGCTTCTTGCCGGCCTCGCGGCGCGTGAGTTCCAGAGACGCTGGGTCCCCGCTTTCGCGGGGACGACGACTGATGGCATGACGTTGCGACATGGGAAAGCGAAACAACCTCTTGATGCTTGGCAGCTAATTCAAGTCGTATTCCTGCAGGAATTCCGGCACCTCGGCCTGCCAACCCAGCGTGGCGGCGATCCTTGCGCGCAGCGCTTCCGCCGCCGCGGCTTCGCCATGGGTGACAAACGTCCGGCGAGGCGGACGCTTGAAGCCGTCGAGCCATGCCATGATTTCGTCGCCATCGGCATGTGCCGACAGGCCGTCGAGCTGCGCGACCTCGGCCCGGATCGCCACCATCTGGCCCAGCATCTTGACTTCGGGCGCGCCGCCGACGATCGCCGCGCCGCGCGTGCCCGCGGCCTGGTAGCCTGAAAACAGGAGGGTGTTGCGCGGATCGCCCGCCAGCGCGCGCAGGTGATGCAGCACGCGGCCGCCGGCGGCCATGCCGCTCGCCGAGATGATGACCATCGGCATCGACGCTTCGTCGAGCTGGCGCGAATCGGCCGGCGTTTCTGCGATCTGCGCCACGCCGCACATCGCGGCGCATGCTTCCGGCGACAGTCGATGCTGTAGCCGAAAGCGGCGATAGAGCGCCGTGACGCCGGTGGCCATCGGACTGTCGAGATGGACGGGAACGAGTGACGAAATGGTGCCCTCCGTTCGCAGCAGGTGGATGCAGTACAGCAATTCCTGCACGCGGCCAACGGCGAACGACGGCACGATGACCTTGCCGCCCCGGGCGACGGTCCTGTTGATCACCTCGCCCAGCTCCACCATCGGAGGCTCGGGCGCATGGCGCCGGTCGCCGTACGTCGACTCCAAGACGAGGTAGTCGGCCTCGGCGATGGCCGTCGGGGGCTTCATGATGAGGTCGTGCGGACGCCCGAGGTCGCCGGAAAACACGATCCGCGAACCGCCGACGTCGAGCGTGACGATCGACGCCCCGAGGATGTGCCCGGCAGGCGAGAGCCGCATCCGAAGGCCGCCCGGCAGCATGACGTCCTTGTCAAACGGCACCGGCGTGAATTGCCGCAGGCACCGCGTCGCGTCGTCGCGCGTGTAAAGTGGCAATGCGGGCGTGTGCTTGCTGTAGCCGTGACGGTTGGCATAGGCGGCCTCCTCCTCCTGCAGCCGGCCGCTGTCGGTCAGCAGGATGCGGCACAGCTCGTAGGTCGCCTCGCTGCAATGGATGCGGCCCTTGTAGCCCTGGCGAACCAGCAGCGGCACGAAACCGGAATGATCGATGTGCGCGTGCGTGAGGACGACCGCCGCGAGCGATGCAGGTGCCACCGGCAGCGGTTGCCAGTTGCGCAGGCGCAGCACTTTTTCACCCTGAAAGAGTCCGCAATCCACGAGGACCCGGTGGCTGCCGTCGTCGACGACATACCTGGAGCCGGTGACCGTGCGTGTTGCGCCGAGGAACGTGATCTGCATGGGCCGGAGGAGGACGTCCGCTGCGCGGACGGATCCGCCGGATGTCAAAGCCGATGCTAACCCAACTCCGGCCGTCGCACGTGCCGGTCCACGGCGCGCGCGCAGGATCGGGCGCCGGCGGCCGACGACCGCGCGCCGCATTGACATGCGTCAACCATGCAATGGCGCGATGCGGATCACAATGCCCGAATGCTCGAAAATGCACTCAGGTTGACGTTGATCGGGGCGGCGGCGCTGCTGGCCGGAAATGCTTTCGCCGCCGACGCCACCGCATTGCTGCAGCAGTACCGCTGCACGATCTGTCATGCGGATCGCGAAGTGCTCGCCGGTCCGCCGTGGCTGGACATCGCGCAGCGCTATCGCGGCCAGCGACAGGCCGACGTGATCGTCAGCGCGAAGATTCGTGCCGGCGCCCGCGGTGCCGGCCTCTGGAACATGCCGCCGCATCCGGAAGTGTCGAAGGCCGATGCCGCCATAATGGCGAAGTACATTCTGACGATCCGCAACTAGGGTCTGTTGACAAGTACAAGGCATCCGCGGCAGCGGCGTTGCGCGGGCTGGTGTCGCGCAATAGTTCCACCACCTCCGCGTCGGAGACCTGCGGCGAGTCCCGGAAAAACTGCCCGACCGCATGGAATTCGGCGGCGACGTGCGGACGCACGACCTCGCCCGCGACCAAAGCAACCCGATGCAACGCGCCCGGGGACGCCTCCGGTACCGGACAGCCGAGGTGCGCGGGGTGCTGCGCGCGCAGCGCACGCAGTGCGGCGATCATCGTCGCGCCCGTCGCCAGCCAGTCGTCGACGACGATCACCGCGAACGTCTCGGCTGCATCGATGCGATCGCGCTAGATCATCCCGCCCTCGTCGCTGCCTCGATACGCACCTCGGTCATTGCGGCTGCGCCGTGGACGGACGCCCTGCGAGCGGGCCGTTTGACCAAGGTCAACGCGCCGCGAATCACGACGCGCATATTGAACGAGCGGCATGGGCCGCAGGTCGAACGGCCTTGGGGAGTGGACGGACATCATGGGAGGCAACCTGATGAGCATCAGTGAATTTTGCGTCCGCGACGTCATCTGCGCATCGCGGACCACGACGATCAGCAAGGCCGCCGCGCTAATGCGCCAGCATCACATCGGCGACGTGGTGATCGTGGACGAAACGGACGGCAAGCGGATTCCGGTAGGGATCCTGACCGATCGCGACATCGTCGTCGAGGTCATTGCACTCGGCATCGACGCGGGCCTCCTGAAGGTCGAGGACTTGCTGCAGCGTCCGGTGGTGACGGTAAACGAAGACCGCAGCTACGGCGACACGATCCGGCAGATGACGGTGAACGGCGTGCGCCGCATTCCTGTCGTCGACCGCAACGGCGAACTCGTGGGCATCATCTCCGTCGATGACATGCTGCGTCAGCTGGCGGTGCCGCTAGCGGCGCTCGCGGAGCTTCCGGCACGCGGACGCCATCTGGAAATGCGCACGCGCACGTAGGCCAGCGGCGCGGCAGCCGCGCTCTCGAGGCCGGACGCCGCGCGTCACGCTATGCGCTGGTGTCGATCATGCGCTTCAACTGCGGCGTGTCGAGCAGCTTGATCACGCGGCCCTGGACCAGGATCAATCCCTCGCGATGCATGCGCGACAGGAGCCGGCTCACCGTTTCGAGCTTCAGCCCCAGGTAGCTGCCGATTTCATCCCGCGTCATCCGCAGCACGAACTCGGAGCCTGAATAGCCGCGGGTATGGTAGCGCTCGGCCAGGTCGAGCAGGAACGCCGCCAGCCGCTGGTCGGCGCGCATGGTGCCCAGCATCAGCATCACGTGCCGCTCGCGGGAAATTTCGCGCGCCAGCAGGCGGTGCATGTTCTGCGTCACGCGCGGGCTGGCGTGGGCGAGTTCCTCGACGCGGGCGAACGGCAGCGCGCAGACCTCCATGTCCTCCAGCGCGATCGCCTGGCAATCGTGCGTGTCGGTGCCGATGCCGTCGGTGCCGATGATGTCGCCCGCCATGTGGTAGCCGGAGACTTGGTCGCGACCATCCTCGGACAGCAGCACCGTCTTGCAGGACCCCAGGCGGATCGCGTAGAGCGCCGAAAAATGCTCGCCGGGCCGGAACAGCGTGTCCCCCTTGCGCAACCGCAGGCGCTTGCCGATCAGCCGATCGAACATGTGCATGATGTCGGGCTCGAAACCCAGCGGCAGGCACAGCCGTTGCAGGCTGCAGCTCACGCAGTGCGGCCCCGCGTCCTTGATCTCGTGCAGCACCGGTCGGCGGGCGGCAAAAGCCGTGTCGTCGCAACGTTTCTGCGTCGCGGGCTCGGCAAGTGCTAGCATCGGGGGCTCCTTCATTTGCAGGTGGCAATGCCGGTGAATTGAAGCGACGTTACGAAACGGGCAGCGCCAAACCCGGTGGAACGGGCACAACGGCCCCTCAAGCTGACGACGGTACCCGTTGCGGGCGACGCGGTATGTACGCTGACGCACACAACGCCTGCAAAGTCTGCGGTCGTCATTGCGGTGCAGCCTCGAGGCCGGCGATAACGTCCTTGATGCTGCCGAACTCGGTGGATTTATCGAGGAAGAAGCGGGCGCCGGCATAGAGGCACGCCTCCCGGTACGGTGCCCACGCATGATTGGTAAGCACGACGAATGCGATGTCCGCGGCCTGCGGATGCACGGCACGCAGGACTTCAAGGCCGGTACCGCCTTCGAGCTGGTAATCGAGGAGCACGCACTCCGGATGCGTCCGCATGATGCCGGCGATGGCGTCCGCCGGTGTGCCGGCTTCGCCGACGACGTCTACGCCGCCGATATCGTCCAGCAGTTCGACGAGCCGCGCACGCATCGACGCCGAGTCATCGACGATGAACACTGTGTGGTGGGAAGCCATGGACCGAGTATGGACACCAGGCCGCGCCATCGCGCATAGGCGAAGGCTGAATGAGCCCATCGGGCGAATCCGATTCGGGGGCTCGGCGCCCCCCGAGCCCGGGTAGGAATCGCCCTACCCTCGCCAAGCACGGTCAGCCCGGCGAATTGGGGTCGTCGGACAGGCCGTGCTTGTCCGCGTAGCGCACGAGGTCCGCCGGATTGTCGATCTCCAGCTTTTCCATGAGCCTTGCCTTGTGGGTGCTGACGGTCTTCGTCGACAGGTTGAGCTGCGCGGCGATCTGCGTGACGGCCGCACCCGCGACGAGCAGCCGAAACACCTGGTACTCGCGATCGGACAGCGACGCGTGCGGCGCACCCTCGGCGTGCGGCATTGCGGACAGTGCGAGCTGTTCGGCCACTTCGGCGCTGATGAACGCGCCGCCGCCCGCCACCTTGCGGATAGCGGTCACCAGCAGCGTCGACGCGCTTTCCTTCGTCAGATAGCCGGACGCCCCGGCGCGGATGGCGCGGACGGCGTACTGGTGCTCCTCGTGCATCGACAGCACCAGGATGCGCAGCTTCGGCCGCTCCGCCTTCACCTGCTTGATGAGTTCGATGCCGCTCTTGCCGGGCATCGACATGTCGAGCAGCAGTACATCGAATTCGCGCGAGCGCACCTCGCGCAGCACGTCGTGGCCGTCGCCCGCCTCGCCCACCACGTTCAGGTCATCGGCTGCCTGCAGCAGCTGCTTCAATCCTTCGCGAAGGATCGTGTGGTCGTCGGCGATCACTACGCGAATCATGCCGGCCTCCCGCCTCCGGCCGCCGGCAGCCGCACCTCGATCGTCGTGCCGCCACCGATGGCGGTGGCGATCGTCGCCCGGCCGTTCAGCATGGCGGCGCGCTCGCGCAGGCCGACCAGGCCGAACGAATTGGGCTTGCGCGGATCCTGCACGGCAAACCCGGTGCCGTTGTCGCGCACGCGCACGACGAGGCCGTCGTCGTCGTCGCGCGCGATGGTCACGTCCACCTGCGTCGCGGCGGCATGCTTGGCGACATTCGTCAGCGACTCCTGGACGATGCGGAATACGGCATTGGAATGCGCGCTGTCGAGCGCCATCTCCTTCGCCTCGATCACGAGCCCGCAGGAAACTCCAGTCCGCTGCGTGAAGCTCTCGACCAGCCATTCGACCGCGGGCACGAGTCCCAGGTCATCGAGCATCAACGGCCGCAAATCGGCCGCGATGCGGCGCGTGGCGGCGACCGTGGTCTTCAGCAATTTTTCCATCCGCTCGAGCTTGACCATGCCGTCGGCATGCCCGCCGGCAAGTTTCGCCTTGCACCAGGCGACATCCATCTGCAGCATCGTCAGCCCCTGTGCCAGTTCGTCGTGCAGTTCGCGCGCGATCCGGGCCTTCTCCTGTTCGCGCGCGATATGCGCGGTGGACCCCAGTTCCTGCAGCTCGTCCTTCGAACGCCGAAGGTCTTCCGCAGCGCGCACGCGCTCGGAAATATCGCGCAATATCACGGTGAAGTAGCGGGCGTCGCCGTCGCGCAATTGCGAAATGGACGCGTCGATCGGAAATTCCTCGCCATTGCGGCGCAGGCCGGTCACGATGCGCGCGCCCCCCATCCGCCGCGATCGGGTACCCGCTTCGCCGAATTCGCGCACGTGCGCGCCGTGCGCCGCACGATAACGCTCGGGAAGAAACCAGGCGAGCGGCGCGCCGACGGCCTCGTCGCGGGGGCACTGGAACATCGCTTCAGCCGCGGTGTTGAACATCACAACGTGCTGCATTTCATCGATCGTGATGATCGCATCCATCGCCGAATCGAGGATGCCGCGCAGCCGCCCTTCGCTGCGTGACAGCAGGGCTTCCGCGCGCACCCGCTCGCCGACGTCGCGCAGGATCACCGTGAATCGCTTGCGGCGGCGCTCGACATGCTGCGAGATCGACGCCTCGATCGGAAACTCGGCACCGTCCGCGCGCAAACCCGTCAGCACGCGCTGCGCGCCCATCCGCCGCGACGTCGTGCCTGTTTCTCCAAAGCGCCGGATATGGTCGCGATGATCGGCGCGATAACGCTCCGGCAACAACATTTCGAGCGGCTGTCCTTTCACCGCCGCGCGCGGCCAGCGAAATGTCGACTCGGCCGCCGAATTGAACATCTCGATCCGCTGGTTCTCGTCGACGACGATGATCGGGTCCATCGCCGACTCGATGATTTCGTTGAGCTTGGCTTCTGCGCCCTGCAATTCGAGCGTCGCGTCCTGCCGACTTCGGACCTGCCGGAAGATCTGCAGAACGGCAATCGCCGCCGCGATGACGGCGGTGACCTGCGCCGCGATCAGCAGCCGCGGACTCGCCGGCGCGTCGACGGCCGCCCACAGCAGCAGCACCACCGTCAGCGCGAGCAACGCGAGAATGGGCGCGAGCGCCAGCACGAGGCGTCCTGCCTGCCGCGGGCGCCAGCGGGCGTTTCCGGCCGTGCCCAAGCCGTCGGCACGTGGCACATCCGCCGCGCGAATTCCACTCCGGGAAAGCGATTCGGCGGTGGCGCGCATCCAGTTCCAGAAATGAACTTGCATTTTCGTACGGGTTCGACCTCGGGACCCGGACGGATGCGTCGCGCGGTCGACAATGGCGTGTTCCGCGGCGATTATAGCGTCGTGGGCGGGCGCCGCGGCGCGTTGGCCGATCTGCCCCTAGGGCCGGCGCGCGGCCCAGCTCTTCAGCGCGCCCAGCATCTTCTCCACATGCTTGGTCGGATTGAGGCTCATGTAGTGGAAGACGATCGCCCCGTCGGGCGCGATGACGTACGAAATCCGGTTGGCGTACTCCGGCCGCGTCCTGAGTACGGCGTCGAACGACTTCATGACGCTTTGCGTCTGGTCGGCGGCGACGGGAAACTTGCCCTGGCATGCCTGGACCGAGAATCTGGACAGCGTCTCGATGTCGTCGCCCGACACGCCCACGACTGTGGCCCCCAGTGCCTCGAACTGCGGGATCGCCTCGGCGAAATAGTGCGCTTCGGCCGAGCATCCTTCGGAATACGCGGCGGGAAAGAAATACAGTACGACGGGCCCCTTCCTGAGCGCCTCGGCCAGCGAGTAGCTGTAGACCGTGCCGTTGCGGGCGGCCGACGCGGTGAAATCGGGCGCGCGCTCGCCGATGTCGAGCGCCGCGCGAACGGATCCGGCGAGCGTAAGGCCAGCAGCGAATGCAACGACCAAGCGGATCATGGCGCACCGTCTCCTCGATTGCCCGGCCATTCTATCCCCGCCGCCGGCTGCGAAGGCTAGCGTGGCCCGCGGCCGGACGTCCCCATCGATAGTCGGAGGCCGCCGCGGTTCCTTACGCGGCGCGTGGGCCGTCGCGGTCGCCGCCGTCGCGCTGCTGGCCGGCTGCGGCGCGCTGCCACCCCGGCCCGAGTCGCCAACGTCGATGGCCAGCGCACCGTCGGCGGACAGTCCGCTGGTGAAGATCGCGCAGCTGTCGACGCCGGCGCCGGAACTCTCGGGTTTCCGCCTGATGCCGATGGGTTTCTACTCGCTCGACGCGCGGATCGAGCTCGCCAAGCGGGCACGGCGTTCGCTCGACATCCAGTACTACCTGATCCAGAACGACATGACGGGCCACCTGCTGCTGCGCACCCTGCGCGACGCTGCGAAGCGCGGCGTGCGCGTGCGCCTGCTCGTCGACGACCTCTACACGTTCGGCGGCGACGCGCTGTTCATCGGCCTCTCCGCCTTCCCCAACGTCGAAGTGCGGCTGTTCAATCCGTTCTGCTGTGGCCGCAGCGGGATCCTGAACAAGTACGCGTCGTCGCTTTTCGATTTCCGGCGGCTGAATCGCCGGATGCACAACAAGCTGTTCATCGCCGACGGCGCGATGGCGGTCGCCGGGGGACGCAACATCGCCGACGAATACTTCATGCGCAGCATGACGGACAACTTCGTCGACATGGACGTGTTCATCGTCGGCGCCGTGGTGCCGCATCTCGCCAACATATTCGATGCGTACTGGAACAGCCCGCACGTGTTTCCGGTCGAGACGATCATCCGCACCGACGCGACGCGCGAGCAGCTGCAGGCGCAATTCGACACGCTCGTCGACGAGGGCGACCAGATGATGGCGCTCACGCTGCCGCCGATCGACATCCTGGGCTACGGTCCGATCAGCGAGGATCTGGACGCCGGGCGCCTCGGACTGCACTGGGGGCGGGCGACGGCATTCGCCGATCCGCCGGACAAGGTGACGGCGCGCACCGACGAGGAGGCGCGCAGCATGAGCGTGACGATGGGGGTCATGGACCTCGTGATGGCGTCGCGCACCGAGGTCGTTTTGTCGTCGCCGTATTTCGTGCCTGGCGACATGGGCGTGCAGGCGTTCGGCGACCTGCGTCGCCGCGACGTCAAGGTCACGATCCTCACCAATTCGCTCGCCGCCAACGACGAGCCCGTCGTGCACACCGGGTACGCGCGCTATCGCGTGCGATTGCTGAAGACGGGCGTGGACCTGTACGAGCTGAGCCCCACGCGAATCCAGAAGAACAAGCGGCTGGGACTGCCCGGCGCCTCGCTCGGACGCCTGCATGCGAAGACGGCCGTCATCGACCGCTCGCTGGTTTTCTTGGGCTCGATGAACCTCGATCCCCGCTCCGCCAGTCGCAAG
>JBDTNR010000006.1:0-19350 GCA_039933655.1 Betaproteobacteria bacterium
TGCACCTGTCGCGCACCAACGCCTTCTTCATGGGCGGCGGCAAGGCGCTGGTCAACGCCTACTACCGGAGCGCCGCCGCGCTGGGTGTGCAGGTTCGCTACGACGCGCCGGTGGACCGGCTCGAAGTGGCCGACGGCCGCTTCGTCGCCGCGCATGTCGGCAACGAGCGCGTCGAGGCGCGCGCGTGCGTGGCGGCGAGTGGCGGCTTCGAGTCGGACCGCGCGTGGCTGCGCGAGGCGTGGGGCCGCAACGACCGCGGCGAATGGCCCGCCGACAACTTCGCGGTCCGCGGTACGCGCTACAACATGGGTGTCGTGTTGCGCGAGCTGATCGACCGGGGTGCGGACGCGATCGGCGACCCGACGCAGGGCCACTGTGTCGCGATCGACGCGCGCGCGCCGCTGTACGACGGCGGCATCTGCACGCGCGTCGACTGCGTGTCGCTCGGCATCATGGTCAACCGCGACGCGCAGCGGTTCTACGACGAAGGCGAGGACTTCTGGCCCAAGCGCTACGCGATCTGGGGCCGGCTCGTCGCGTTGCAGCCGGGACAGGTCGCCCACTCGATCATCGACGCGAAGGCGGTCGGCCGCTTCATGCCGCCGGTGTTTCCCGGCGAGAAGGCAAGGAGCCTGCCCGAGCTTGCACGCGCGCTCGGCCTGCCCGAGTCCGCCTTCCTGCAGACGGTGAACGACTTCAACGCGGCATGCCGTGTCGGCACGTTCGATCACGCTGTGCTCGACGACTGCCATACCGAAGGCGTGACGCCGGCCAAGACGCATTGGGCACTGCCGCTCGACACGCCGCCGTTCTACGGCTACACGCTGAAACCCGGCATCACGTTCACGTACCTCGGCGTGAAGGTAGACGAGCGCGCTGCCGTGCACTTCGGCGGGCAGCCGAGTGCCAACGTGTTTGCGGCCGGCGAGGTGATGGCCGGCAACGTGCTAGGCAAGGGCTACACGGCGGGCGTGGGGATGACGATCGGTACGGTTTTCGGACGGCTCGCCGGCGCCTCGGCGGCAGCGTCGGCCAAAGGAGCGCTGCGTGACGCCGCTTGAAGCGCTGGTGCGCGACGCGCAGTCGCTGGCGCCGGACGCCGCCGCCGCAACTGCGCGCGCCTCGAGCGACGCCGGCGGCGAGGCCGAGGTCGCGCGCGTGATGCAGATCTGCAACGCATGCCGCTACTGTGAAGGATTCTGCGCCGTGTTCCCCGCGATGACGCGCCGGCTCGAGTTTCCGAAGGCCGACATCCATTACCTTGCCAACCTGTGCCACAGCTGCGGCGCATGCCTGCACGCGTGCCAGTACGCGGCTCCGCACGAATTCGGCGTCAATGTGCCCAAGGCGATGGCGCAGGTACGCGTGACCACCTACGCCGAGTACGCGTGGCCGGCCAGTTTCGGCAAGCTCTACGCGCGCAGCGGGCTGACACTGGCGGTCGCGCTCGGCGTTGGGCTTGCGCTGTTTCTGCTGCTCGCCTTGGCGCGCAACGGATCCCTGTGGCCCGCACCGATGGCGGGCAATTTCTACGCGGTGTTCCCGCATAACCTGCTGGTGGGGATGTTCGCGCCGGTATTCGCCTTCGCCTGCATCGCACTCGCCATCGGGGTCACGCGTTTCTGGCGCGAGGTGTCGCCCGGCGCCGCGTCGGCGGTCGCGGCCTGCGAGGCCGCCGGCAACGTGCTGACGCTCAAGTATCTCGATGGCGGCCACGGTGACGGATGCAACGACGCCGACGACCGCTTCACGCTGTGGCGCCGGCGCTTCCACCACTGCACGTTCTATGGATTCATGCTGTGCTTCGCCGCGACGTGCGTCGCCACCGTCTACCATTACGCGTTCGGCTGGCCCGCGCCGTACGGCTACGCCAGCGTACCGGTCGTGCTCGGCACCGTGGGTGGTATCGGCTTGCTGGTGGGGCCCGCGGGTCTCCACTGGCTTAGCGTGCAACGAGATCCGCAGCACGGCACGCAAGCGGAAAAAGCGCTGGACCACGGCCTCATCGCGTTGTTGTTCCTCACGAGCGCCACCGGCCTCGCGCTACTCGCGTTTCGCCATACGGGCGCCATGGCGCTGCTGCTGGCCGTGCACCTGGGCTTCGTGCTGGCGCTGTTCCTGACGATGCCTTACGGCAAATTCGCGCATGGCGTCTTTCGCGCCGCTGCGCTGCTCAAGTGGTCGATCGAGCGCCGGCAGCCGAGCCGCCTGCAGCTCGGCTCCGAGTGACGCGGTGCCGCACTGAGGTTCCAGCGAACGCTCCCGCCGAGTGTTGATCCCCCAGGTGAGCATTGGCATCGTCGAGCGCCGGCCCGCCCCCCCCCCCGGAAGGGCGGACCGTCCGGATGCGCGGTCACCCCTGTCGCGTGTCCCCAACGCGCCCCTTGGTGTCGATGCGAACCGCCCGACCGCGCTACTGCTTGACGGCCGCCAGCAGCTTGTTGACGTCGAGCGTGCGCGCCTGCTCCACGATCTGTCCCGTGTACCTGCCCTGCAGCTGCTTCGCTTCGCCAAGCATTTGCTGGAAGGCCTGCTGCAGTCCGGCGGTGTCGATCGTGCGGCCGCCCGCGTAGTAACGCTTCGCGACCTCGCCCAGCGCGTAGGTGGTGGCGAACGAAAATGCTGCGCCCGTGGACGCGCTGCCGATGCCGCCCAGCAGTCCGCCGCCGATCCTGCCGAGCAGGCCGCCCAGCAGCTTGCGGCCGAACTGCTCGACGTATTGCGACGTGAGGCCGACGCCGAATGTCGCCAGCAGGTCCTTGATGTGGCCCCGGTCGAGCTCGAAGCCGTGCGCCTTGCCGATGCGGTAGACCATCTTCATCTGCAGCGGGATGATCGCCATCGACGCGAGCGTTTGCGGCAACAGTTCCAGCGCGCCGTTCAGGATCGAATAGTTGAGGATCATCTTGTCGAGTTCGGCGGCGTTGGCCGGCACCGCCGCCACGATCGCGCCGTCGAGCGCTGCGCCCGCCAGCGGGACCGTCGCGAGGGCGTCCGCCTGCCGCGCGAAGTCCTGCGCCGGCGCATCTTGCAGGCCGAGCGCCTGCGCGAGGCTCGCGAGGAACGCGCGTTCCTTCGACGACGTCGCGCCCTCGGCGTTGCAGACGCCCACCGCCAGCTCGTAGGCCAGTTGCCTGTGCTCGGGCGCGGTGAGCGCCGCCGCGACTGTCGCCAGTTGCGGCTTGTGCAGCAGCACGTCCTGGTAGATGGCTGCGACGTCGACCGTGCCTTGCGCGCCAAGCGAATCGGCGATGCGCTTGATCTCCGCGCGCTCGCGGTCATGATTGTCGCCGTCGGCGAAAGCGGCCATCAGGCACAGCGTGAGCACGGCGCGTTGCTGGGTGGAGTCCATGGCGAATTCCTGGCGGAGAGTGTGGGGCCGAGTTGCTTCTCACTTGGGCGGCAGTGGATGGATGTTGTCGACCCAGTGCACCTCTTCCGGATTGGGCTCGACGTTCGGCAGGTCCAGATTGACGACGATCGGCTCCTGGCCGCTGCGGCACAGCACGCACGACAGCGGCTCGCTGTCGCTCGCGTTGATTTCCTGGTGCGGGGCGAACGGCGGAATATAGATGAAATCGCCGGGCCCGGCTTCCGCCGTGAACTCGAGGCGGTCGCCCCATTTCATCCGCGCGCGACCGCTGACGACGTAGATGACGCTCTCGACCGCGCCGTGATGATGCGCGCCGGTCTTCGCCTTCGGATGGATCATCACGGTGCCGGCCCACAGCTTTTCGGCACCCGTGCGCGCGTGTGTGATCGCCGCCGCGCGGTGCATGCCCGGCGTCTGCGGCGTGTTGGTGTCGAGCTCGGCGGCGAGCACGACGCGCACGCCGTGCAGCCGCCATTTGGTCTCCGTTGCCATCGGCATTCCCCCGCGGGTCCTCAGTCGACGCAGTCGCGATCGAGCGTGTTGCGGATCGCGATCGCGAATTCCTCTATCGTGCATGGAAAGCCCGGTGTGGTCGTGCTGCAGCCCGGCAGGCGGAGCGCGGTGCGCGCCGGCGGCGTCTCCATCGTCACCGCCGTCGCGTTGCGCATCTGCTCCAGCGACTGGGCGACGTACGACGTGTAGACGCGCAGCTTCTTGTCCTGCGTTTCGCGGACCTCGAACGTCAGCGCACCGGCGGGCGGCGTCTGGTTGCGCTGGTAGCCCGGCTGCAGCCACGACACATCCATCATCCCCGCGAGGTTCCAGATGTTGGTGTCGTGTCCGACATAGACAACGACCTTCGCGTCGCGGATCGCGGGGTCGACCGCGCCGAAACCGAGCGAACGCGAACTGGTGACGGCCCCCGCCACCTTCGACAGCAGCGCCGAGCCCATCTTCCGCGCGAGGTAGGGCGTGCGCTGCATCAGGTCGTACTCTTCAGTGTGCAGCCGCATCGCGTCGCGCAATTGCGCCGGCGTAACCCGGCCCCAGCCCACATCAGTGAGCGGCTTGCCGTCGACGTATTGCAGCAGCATGAGCTCGGCCGCGGTGGACGCGATCGGCAGCGCGCCGATCATCGACATGCCCGACCCGTCGGCGTGCGGCGTGATGGCGGTCGGCAGGTCGGCAAGCTGGCACTTGTCGCCACGGCCGAACGCCGTGCACAGCGAGGGCTTGCAGCAGTCGAGCGCCGACTGCAGCGCGTCGAACGATTTCTTGAGATCGCGCGCCACGCGGTTCGGATCACCGGCGACGCGCTCGAGCACGCGCGTCTGCGCCGTCATCGGGTCGATCTTGCAGACGCCTGCCTCGAGCGGATGGAACATCGGATCGACCGTGCCGCTGGTGCGCGTCTTGACGCCGATGCCGCAGTTGGCGGCGAAGCCGTCGATCAGCGCCTGCGCCGTGGCGCGCGTGCGTTCGGGCAGGTCCGCGTAGACAAAGACCGCGCCCGGCGCCGGACAGCCGGCGGCGGGCAGCGCGCCCTGCGCGCCGACGTATTCGCGGTAGTAGCGGCCCATCAGCGTGGCGAGCTGCGCGCCGCGCGGCGTCAGCGAGGCCGCAGGCTGCGTCCAGACGGGCCACGGCTGCGCCGCCCAGCTCTCGATCGCCGCGGGCGCCATCGTCGGCGTGCGCACGCCATGGCGGCTCACGACGACGAGTTTCTGCAGCACCTCGTCGCCCTGCGCCGCCACCGGCAGCGCGACGACGGCGAACATTGCGGCGAACAGGAAACTACGCATCGGCGGCCACGGCTTTCGGAAGGCAACGAGTCCTGCAGCGTAGCACCGGTGACACTCGGGCGCGCGGAATGCGGGCTTACTGGTGTACGTTCATGCTGCGCACTCCGGGGTTCGCCCTTGGGACGGCCTGGCGGTCTCACGGCACCACGTTCTTGAGCGCTATCGACCACATGAAATCGACCTTCAGCAGCCGCGCGAAGTACGGATCGCCGGGCGACCGATATCCGTCGTTGCTGACATGCCCGAGATCGGCGGCGCCGGGCACCTTGGGATCGAACGCCGGAAACGCGGCGCGGCGATGGCAGTTCTGGCAGTTGGAGCGCGTGCCCGCCATCGGATCGGCGGGAAACGTCTTGCCGTCCATCGCGTACGGCTTGGTCGCGCCCAGGTCGGTTTCGAGATACGGATTGAAGCAGACCGGCAGCGCGCCGCCAGGCCCCCGCGGCGACACCGTGCTGTAGGCCGTGCACATCTGGTAGTTGTCGAACGGAGGGCGGACCGTGGCCGGCCGATCGCCGCCGAACGGCGCGACATGCGGCGCCGGCATCCACCAGAACGTCTGGAACGTCCAGTCGTCCATCTCCTTCGTCGTCATGTGCACGCCGAGCAGCACGATGTGGTCGCCGACCTCGGGTGTCTGCCCCGCGTTGGTCACCATGCGCTCCTGCTCGCCGGCGGCCGACGACATCATCGCCATGTAGGCGCGCGCGTCCGCGATGTCCGCAGCACTTGCGAGGCGGTGCGCATAGAAACGCCTGAGCGACACGACCGGCGCCCATTTCATGTTCGGCTTGGCGGCCGTTCCGTTGACGTTGACCAATTGCAGCGAGCCCTCCGGATAGCGTCCCGCCGGATCGACGGCGACCGCGTTGGTCCACGTCGTGTGCATCGGCGGCGCCCCCCCAAACGGCGGCGGGTAGTCCGGGTTCCAGATCGGCAGCGCGGTGAGGCCGCGCTCGCTTTGCGGGCTCGCCGCGTTCTTGATCAGCCAGAACACGAGCTTCAGCGCCATCGCATTGTTCGGGAACGGCCTGACGCTGCGCTCGACGGTGGCCGTACCGTCGGCATCGAACTTCGCGTTCAGCCCGTTAAGCGTCGGCGTGAGGAAATAGCCGCTGTCCCAGATGAAATCCGCGGACGGGCGGTTGAGCTTCACGAACGACATGAGGCCGGCTGGCGCGCCGCCGCGGCTCGACGTCGCCAGCGCCGCTTGCGTCGGAACCTTGAACGGATGCCGCAGTGCACGCCCGCCGACGCCCGCGCGGCCCTTCGGGTTGTAGACCTCCTCGACCGAATACCATGTCTGGAAAATGGGCAACCGCTGCCCGTCGACGGTCGACGTCGACGGTGCCGTCAGCGCCGCCCACAGGTCCCACGCGTGGCGGCGCACGCTCGCCTGGTCGCCGGTCAGCACCGATGCCAGCAGCGTCGATTCCGCCACCGGGAATCCGTACCGCGTCGGCAGGTCCTGATAGACGTAACCGTCGGCCGCGCCTTGCGCGACCGCGGCCGTCGCCCCGCAGATGACGGCGGCGAAGGCGAATGTCCGGGCAACGATGCGCATCGGGCGAAGCGTAGCAGTGTGCGGCCCGATGGACGAGCCTCCGGTTCCCGCTTGTTGACCTCGGGCAAGACCCCTGCGGTGGCACGGCAGTAGAATAGCCGTCCAATTCGAGGAGGCCCCCATGAGCAATCGAGAAGTCGTCATCCTTTCCGGCGTGCGCACCGCCATCGGCGATTACGGCGGCAGCCTCAAGGACTTCGCCCCCAGCGAGCTTGGCGCCCGCGTCGTCCGGGAGGCAGTCGCCCGCGCGAAGATCGACCCGGCCGCCGTCGGCCAGTGCGTGATCGGCAACGTGATCCACACCGAGGCGAAGGACATGTACATCTCGCGGCTGTGCGCCGTCAACGGCGGACTCCCGCACGACACCGGCGCGTTCACCGTGAACCGGCTGTGCGGCAGCGGCATGCAGGCGATCGTGTCCGCATCGCAATACATTCTGCTCGGCGAAACCGACGCCGCGGTGGCGGGCGGCACCGAGAGCATGAGCCGCGCGATCTACGCGTCGCTGACGCAGCGCTGGGGCGCCCGGATGGGCGACTCCAAGATGATCGACATGATGGTCGGCGCACTCACCGATCCGTTCGACACCGTGCACATGGGCGTCACCGCCGAGAATGTCGCCGCCCAATGCGGCGTGTCGCGCGACATGCAGGATGCGTTCGCGGTGGAAAGCCACCGGCGCACGATGGCGGCGATCGCCGCCGGTCACTTCAAGAGCCAGATCCTGCCGATCGAGCTGAAGTCGAAGAAGGGGTCGACGATGTTCGACACCGACGAGCACCCGCGTGCCGATGCGTCGCTCGAAAGCATGGCCAAGCTGAAGACCGTGTTCCAGAAGGACAACGGCACCGTCACCGCCGGCAACGCGTCGGGCATCAACGATGCCGCCGCCGCCGTCGTGCTGATGGAAAAATCGGCCGCGGCCGCCAAGGGCCTGAAGCCAATGGCGCGGCTTGTCGCCTACGGCCACGCCGGCATCGACCCGAAGATCATGGGCTTGGGACCCGTATCGGCCGTGCAGCGCGCGCTCGCCAGGGCCGGGCTGAAGGTCGGCGATCTCGACGTCATCGAATCGAACGAAGCGTTCGCTGCGCAGGCGCTTGGCGTGACGAAGAACCTCGGCCTCGACCCGGCCAAGGTCAACCCCAACGGCGGCGCGGTGGCGCTCGGCCACCCGATCGGCGCCACGGGCGCGCTGCTGACGGTGAAGGCGATGTACGAGCTGCAACGCACCGGTGGCCGCTACGGCCTCATCACGATGTGCATCGGTGGCGGGCAGGGCATCGCGGCGATCATCGAACGCATGTAGCCGTTGCCGCGTGCAACCAGGAGCCCTGCCTTCGCGGGGCTTTTTTTCCGCGTCGCGATTCGCGACGCAGGATGCCGCTGCGTCCGCTTCGCCGCGCCAGGTTAGGAAAACCAGGCAGGCCATTCGCGGGAAGGACAAAACGCGGCTACGATAGGGCCCCCGGCGAACCCGGCGGTGCCATGCATGTATGCCACCGCATCGCGGCGCGCCGATCCCACCGTTCCGATGAAAAAGAAAACCACCTCCACCACTGCCGACACGCCCAATGCCCGCCGCAAGGCGGCGCTCGATGCCCTCCTGCTGACGCTGCCCGGCGTCACCGCCAAAACGATCAACGGCCTCGACGCGTACCTCGTCGGGGACCGGATGTTCGCGTGCATCAGCGGCAAGGGTGTCGGTCTGCGCCTCCCCGTCGCTGCCGCGACGGAACTGCAATTTTCGCGCGATAACGTCGTGCCGTTTCAACCAGGCGGAATGGCGAGCACGCGCGAATGGATCCAGATCGATCGCGCCGACGCCGCCGACTACCAGGACGACCTGCCGCACTTCGCGGCGGCGATCGAATTCGTGCGATCCGGATCGTCACGCTAGCGGGCGCTAGGGGTCAGAGCTGCAATTGACCGGTTCGCCCCAGCGATTGATATTGCCCGCGGCCTCGCGACCGATCAATTACAGCTCTGACCCCATGACGTGGAGCGCGGGTCAGCCCCGGCTGTCTACCCCGGGCACTTCGTCCCCAGCACCTGCTGGATCAACGCGAGATCGGCGGGATTGGTAAGTCCGTCAAAGTTGATGTCGTACCAGCTCGACTTGCCCGAGGCCAGCGCACGGTAGATGCCCCAGTTCGCGACATCGAGCACGTTGATGACGCCGTCGATGTTGCCGTCGGCGGGACAGGCGGGCTGCGACGCGAGGATCGCCGTCATTTGCACCGACAGCAGGTTGTAGTTCATCTGCTGCTCGGGGTTCAGCGGGCCCATCGCCAGCAGGTTCGAATCCGCGCGGTCGATCTTGGGGATCGGCACGGTTTCGGCGATCTGGTAGAACTCGCTCGTCGTCAGCGGCTCGCATGCATTCGTCGTCGCGTTGTAGCTCTGGAAATAGTTGCTGACGACCTTGTAGCGGTCGTTGCGTACCGCGACTGAATCGAGCGGCTGGATCGTGTAGCCCGGCTGACTCTGGTTCGCGCGAAACACGTTCACGTCGCAGCAATATTGCAGACCGGCCGCCGGAATGCCGGCCGTCAGCGGATCCGTGGCGCCTGCTCCCCACCAGATGCCGCCGTTGTCCTCGCACACGCCCTTGGTCACCGGGATCTGCGTGCAGGTGCTCGAGATCTGGCAGGGGCCATTGATCGCGCCGTTGGCCTGGTAGTTCACGCCAACCTGCGTGAAATTCCACGAGCGCAGGCTGCGCTGCGCGGGGTTCGTCAGGTACGGCAGCATCGCCACGGCGTCGATCTTGCGCGGCACGTTGCGCGACACGTCGATGCCCGCGATCTCGCCGAACAGCTGGAACAGATCGACGAGGTTCACCATGCTGGTGACGGCGCGGTCGGGCTGCCGCACCAGCGGCCCGGCGACGACGAGCGGCACCCACACGCCGGTCTGGTAGGCCGTGCCCTTGGCGCGGCTGGGATCGAACGGCACCTTCACCGCGGCGCCGAGCGTGCCGTTGTCGCCGACGATGACCACCATCGTATCCTTCTGCGTGGGATCGTAGACGACGCTGCCATCCGGCGCCCGCCGGCCGGCGCCGACCGCGACGAGCAGGCGTCCGATCTCGGTGTCGATCGCCTCGATCATCTGATTGGTGAGAATCCGCTGCTCGTTCGCGTTGCCGCAATCGAGGCCGCTGGTGGCCGCGGCGCCGGACTTGAGCAGCGCCGGCGGCGGCTGCATCACGGGCGTGTGCGCCGACGAAAAGCTGATCGTCGCCATCCACGGGAGGAACCGCGGTTGCCGCTTGATCCATTCGATCGCCGCATCGACCGGAACCGTACCGCGGAACGTGCGCGAGCGGATATCGGTGGGCGGCACCTGCTCGACGCGCCCGGAATCGTGATTGATGACGAGCGGCGACACGTAGTGGCCGCTCAATTGGGTGAAATCGAGATAGACGGGCGCCGGCCGCGAGCACGACTTGCCGGGATCGAAGATGCCGCCGCGATCGCGACAGGTCCTGCCGGGCGGAATCCCCGCGGCCGTCGCCATCGCCACGCATGTCCCGTGCGCCGAGTAGCAGGCACCGGAGTCCGCGCCACCATCGGCCGCCGACGGGACGAACCCGCACGAATACGTCTTGCCGCCAGTGGCAACACCTCCGGCCGTCGTGTCGATCGACGAGGGATCGCCGGTCTCGTCGAGCCAGCCCGAGTAATAGTCCCACCCGAGCGATGCCGGCATCGCATACCGGAACGGACTGTTCCCCTGCAATCCCATGTGGAACTTGCCGAACAATGCGCTCTGATAACCCCGCTTCTTCAGCAGCCTGGGCACCGTCGTTTCATTGGGTGACAGCATCGAGTTGGCGAGGTCGTCGGGACCCAGCGCGCCGAAGACGTTGGTTCGCAGCGGGAAGCGGCCGGTAAAGAGCGCGGCGCGGCTGGTCGAGCATGCAGGCATCGACCACGCGTTGGAAAAGCGAACGCCGGAATTGGCGATGCGGTCGATCGTCGGTGTGGCCGGCGGCGTCTCGCCGCCGTAGCCGAACACCTGCATCTGGTCCATGCCGACATCGTCCATGATGATGAACAGGATGTTCGGCGGCGACATGAACGCATGCGCGGGTGCGGCCGCGATGCCCAGCATACAGAAGCTGAGCAGCATCGCCAGGCAACGTGGCATCGCGCTGCGGCAGCGGCGACGCGTGTCCGGCGATAACCCGCACCGCCCAGGTGTCCGGCCGCTGCCGCCCCTGACCTCGCCTTCGCCCACGGCGGTCTCGTCCATTCCCATCGCCTTTCAGGCGGCACGCCATGCCGGGTTGACGCAGCGGAAAGCCGCGGTATCGTTCGAATGCGAAAGGTAAGCAATTACCGCGCCTATGCGCAAAACAACCGTCGGGGCGCGCGTTACACGACGCCGCGCGCATGGACGGCCCAAAGGGTCTTACCGTGACGAATAAATGCGCGGCGCGCTGAAAGCGCGCATGCGTGGAAACCGGGCGCGTCGCCTGTGTTCGCGCCCGGCCTGCTCCGGCTCAACGCGGATCGCGCTACTTCTTGCCGAGGCCCAGGTTCTGCGCGCCCTGTGTGTAGAGCTTGGTCTTTTCCTTCATGAATGCGTCCATCTCGGCCGGGCCGATGTTCACGAGCTCGAAGCCGCTCTTGTCGGCCAGCGCCTTCATCTCGGCATCGGTGTTGAGCGCAAGCCACATTTCGGCGATCCGCTTGCGCGCCTCGGGCGACGTGCCCTTCGGCACGCCGATGCCGCGGTACGCGCCGTCGACCCAATCGATGCCGAGCTCGCGAAACGTCGGCACGTCGGGCAGCAGCGGATGCCGCTTGTCCATCGCGACGGCCAATGCACGCACACGGCCCTTGTTGTTGATGGCGAACGCCGTGTACGACATCGCACCGTCGACCTGGCTGCCCAGCACGGCCGTCGTCATGTCACCCGTACCCTTGAACGGGATATAGGTGGTCTTCACGCCGAAGTCCTTGTTGAGCCGCTCGTGCGCCGCATGGTTGGCGGAGTTGAGCCCCGAGCCGCCCAGGCTCATCTTGCCCGGGTCCGCCTTGGCCGCCTTCACGAAGTCGGCGAACGATTTGATCGGGCTTTGATCGGGAACGATGAGCGCGTCGGGCGTGTAGTGGAACCAGAACACCGGCGTCACGTCCTCGGTCTTGTACGCGACCTGCCCCTCGATCGGCTGGAAGATGATGTGCGGCAGGTTGATGCCGACGACATTGAGTCCGTCCGCCGGCAGCGTGTTCATCTGCGACCACATGAGCCCACCGCCCGCGCCCGGCTTGTACTGGATGATCGTGTCGACGTTGGGACACTTCTTCTTCAGCACCACCTGCTGGTGCCGCGCCGACAGGTCCGACTCACCCCCCGGCGGAAACGCCTGCCAGTACACGACGTTCTTGTCGGGGCAGACCTGTGCCCAGGCACTGGTTGCCAGCACGGCGGCGCACAGCGCCGCAAGCAGATTCCGAATCATGGTTCCTCCAGACGTTGTGTTGCGAATCCAGTGCCCTCGCTTTAGGCGGCTTGCTGGACGGAATTGTTTGAGGCGATCGTCGCACACACCGCCTCCGTTACCTGCCCCATCGTGGCGGTGCCGCCCAGGTCGCGCGTGTGCAGCGCCGGATTCGCCGTCACGGCTTCGATCGCCGCCATCAGTCTGGCCGCGGCGGCCGCCTCGCCCAGATGGTCCAGCAGCAGCACGCAGCTCCAGAACGTGCCCACCGGATTGGCGATGCCACGGCCCATGATATCGAACGCCGAACCGTGGATGGGTTCGAACATGCTCGGGTATCGCCGCTCGGGATCGAGGTTGGCGGTGGGCGCTATGCCCAGGCTGCCCGCGAGCGCGGCGGCGAGATCGCTCAGGATGTCGGCATGGAGGTTGGTGGCGACGATGGTGTCGAGCGACGCCGGCCGGTTGACCATCCGCGCGGTCGCCGCGTCCACCAGTTCCTTGTCCCATGCAACATCGGGAAACTCGCGCGCGATCTGCACGGCGATCTCGTCCCACATCACCATGGCGTGGCGCTGCGCGTTGGACTTGGTGATCACCGTCAGCAGCTTCCGCGGACGCGACTGCGCGAGGCGGAACGCAAAGCGCATGATGCGCTCCACACCCGCGCGCGTCATGATCGACACATCGGTGGCCGCCTCGATCGGGTGGCCCTGGTGCACGCGGCCGCCGACTCCCGCGTATTCGCCTTCCGAATTCTCGCGGACGATCACCCAGTCCAGGTCCGCCGGCGCGCAGCGCTTGAGCGGTGCGTCGATGCCGGGCAGGATGCGCGTGGGCCGCACGTTCGCGTACTGGTCGAAGCCCTGGCAGATCTTGAGCCGCAGGCCCCACAGCGTGACGTGATCCGGAATGTGCGGGTCGCCCGCGGAACCGAACAGGATCGCGTCCATGCCGCGCAGCGCGTCGAGGCCGTCGTCCGGCATCATCATGCCGTGCGCGCGGTACCAGTCACCGCCCCATCCGAAGTCCGTGAACTCGAACGCGAACGTGCGCTGCCGCTGCGCGAGCGCCTGCAGCACCTGCCGACCGGCGGGCACCACCTCCTTGCCGATGCCGTCGCCGGGAATCGTGGCGATTCTGTAGGTCTTCACCTGCGTCTCCTTGCTCGAACGCGCCAATTCATTGCGATTGGCGTCGCGGGAATCCATTCTAGGGCCTGTTGGCGTTTTCGGCAGCAACGCGAACCCGGGAAATCGCTTCGCCAGCCGGAACGGCGCGTGTATACCGCTACGCCAGACTTCCAATGGGTCCTTGACCATGGTCCCCTGCTCTTCCGCCGATGATCCTGTGTCTACAAAACCGGGCGTCTCCGACTTTGCCTGCACATCTTGGCGCGCCATGACCGCCTGAACGGCACGCTACGGGCGGAATGCAAGTTGGCACAATCGCGCAACGCGACCGCGCGCAAAAAATCGACTGCTGCGGCGGCCATGCGTCGATGCACGTCGCATCCCCAGCCCGGACCCGAACGCCCTGGAGGCAAAGCTCGATGAGGACATGGTTCGCCGCGTGGCGGGCCCTGACGTTGTCCGTCTTCGCGCCACAGGCGATCGGCGATGTCATCATCGACAACGACCTCATCGTCATCGTTGAAGTCGCGGTGAGTAACGCATCGGCCGCACCCGTCACGTTCTTTCTCACCGTATCCAATTGCCGCACCGTCGCCCCGGGGTTTTTCGTCGTCGCGGCGGATCCTCGCCCGATTGACCCCGTCTGCCAGGAACTGACACTCCACGCGTGCCGTCAGACGTCCCATCCGTCCGGAACGGCACGCAAGCTCGCATCACCGGTGCAGGAGGACCAGCGACAGCCATGGCACGAACGCGACCACGATCGCCACGATGACCATGGCGAAGACGAAGGGAACCGCGCGCCGGGCGATGGCGATGATCGGCACGCCGGTCAGGCCCGACATCACGAACAGGTTGAGTCCCATGGGCGGGGTGATGAAGCCGAGGCCCAGCGTCGTGATCATGACCACGCAAAAGTGGATCGGGTCCATGCCGATCTGCTGCGCGACCGGCGCCATCAGCGGCGCGAGAATCAGGATGTTGGGCGTGGTCTCCATGAACATGCCGGCAATGATGAAGATCACCAGCATGATCAGCGTCAGCACGACCTTGTTCTCGGTCAGCGAAGTCAGTCCCGTCACCAGCGCCTGCGGCACGCCCATCACCGTCAGCGTCTGCGCGAACAGGATCGCCACGCCGATGATCGGAAGGATGACGCCGTTGACGCGGGCCGAGGTCTCCAGCATGGCCGGGAAGTCACGCAGTCGGACCGTCCGCTGCAGCATGCCCACGATCAACGCCACGGCGACGGCGACCGCGGCCGACTCGGTGGGCGTGAACACTCCGGAATAGATGCCGCCGAGAATGATCGCCGGTATGGAAAGCGCGTACTTGGCTTCGTAGAGCGCGCGCAGCCAGCGCGAAAGCGAGAACGGCCGCCGCGAATTCTCGTAGCCGCGCAGGCGATTGATCGCGACATTGGTGAACACCACGCTCAGCAGGACGATCACGCCAGGGATGATCGCCGCGGTGAACAGCGTCGTCGACGACAGTCCCAGCACCAGGCCGATGATGATGTAGGCGATCGACGGCGGAATCAGGATGCCGGTGCAGGCGCCCGAGGCGACCAGCGCGCAGGCGTAGGCCTTGGGATACCCGCGCTCGACCAGCCGGTCCATGGTGATGCGGCCAACGGCGGCCGCATCGGCCGCATCCGACCCCGAGATGCAGGCGAAGAAGCCGCAGCCCAGCGCCGTCGACGTGCCGAAGCCGCTGCGCATCCCCCCGGTGGTGGCCTCGGCGAAGTCCAGCAGCTTGTTCGCGAGCCCCGAGCGCACCATCACGTCGCCGGTGAGCACGAACAGCGGTATGGCGATCAGCGCGAACGAGTCCACACCCTGGAACAGCGCCTCGCCGAGCAGCGACAGCGGCAGCGCGCCGGAGCCGAGCAGCAGCGCGACGGTACCGAGACCGAGCGCAACCCAGAACGGCACCGCGAAGACCAGCAGGACGACGACGAACGACAGGCCGAGAGTAAGTACCATGTGCGGGAACGAATCCTGGGTCGCCGTGCGGTCAGTCGAACAGGAGCGTGCCCGTGTAGGGATCGCGACCGTGGGCGATGTTGTGCAGGTCGCGCAGCGCAGACTGGATCGCGCGCACCACCATCATCGCGAAGCCCAGCGGTACGGCCGCGGCGAACCAGGCCATCGGGATGCGCAGCGCCGGCGCCAGCGCATCGAAGCGCAGCATCGTGCCCAGCGACTGCATCGACCAGTACAACGCGAAGCAGGCGAATACCAGTGTCGCCAGTTCGGAGAACAACAGCACGCAGCCGGCCGCCCGCGGCGGCAAGGCCCGCGCCAGGAAGTCGAAGCGGATGTGCGCACGCTGCTTCACCGCGTAGGACGCGCCGATCCAGCCGAGGTAGATGAACGCGAAGCGCGCCGCCTCCTCGCCCCACAGCGACGAAAAATCGAAAACGAACCGCCGCACGACTTCGGTGACGATGACGAACACGATGAAGCAGTACAGGACGAGCATCAGGTAACGCTCGCCGTTGCGGTCGATCCGCTGCCACAATTTGCGCATGTTTGTTCCGCCGCCGGGACGGTCGCGCCGTCCCGGCGGTGGCTCCAGAGTGCGGTCCCGGGGAAGCCGGGACCCGGTCAGCCGGCGATGGTGATTCTGCCCTTGGTGTTGGCGGCTTTTTTCAGCTTGTCGAATGCCTCCAGCGAACCGGCGAGTTCCTTCTTGATGTCGTTCCACTCGGGACGCTGTTCGCCCGCGGCCTCGACCCACTTGCCATGGTCGGCGGCGGTGGGCGTGTAGAACTTGACGCCGACCTTGCCGAACGCGTCCATCGACGCTTTGCGCGCGACCAGGATCTGCGCAAAACTCTCGGCCTGCGTCTTCTCGCTGGCCGCCTCGAACGTGCCTTGCAGATCCTTCGGCAACGCCTGGAACCAGCCGTAGTTGGCGGCGAACATCTGCGCATCGGGCACCGACTCGACCAGCGTGATCGACTCCAGGATGTCGAGGAAACCGAATGTGTACAGCGCACCGACCGCCGGATCGAGTGCGTCCGCCACGCCTTGCTTCAGCGCCGTCGGCGTCTCGGCCCAGGCGACGACGGTCGGGTTGGCGCCGGTCAGACGATAGAACTGCTGCAGCAGCTTCGACGACGGCACCCGCATCTTGAGTCCGCGCATGTCGTCGGGAGTCTTGATCGTCTTGCCCAGCCCCTTGCGCGTGGACACCGTTCGCGGATCGACGGTGAAGTAGAACATCGGCTTGTAGCCCTTGACCGTGACCTTGGGCGTGATCTCGTCGTTCCAGGCAGCCGAGGTCACCAGGTTGGCGAAACGCTGGTTGTCGCCGCACCAGAACGGGATATTGATGACGTCGACGATCGGGGTGAACGGCGAGAAATTGGACAGCGACACCGAGCCGCCCTGCACCGTGCCCGCCTGCACCTTTTGCGCCAGCGCGCTGCCGACCCCCAGCTGCCCGGCCGGAAACAGCTTCACGTACACCACGCCCTTGGACAGCGTCTGCAGATTCTCCTTGAACTGGGTCTGCATGATCGGATAGGTCTTGTAGGCGTCTTCCTTGTACTCGGTCGCGAAGATCATCGTGTGCTTGGCGGCCTTCTCGCGCGCCGCCTCGTCGGCGGCAGCCTGCGCGACCGCCGTCTCCGACCACAGGTAGCCGCCGGTCGACGCCAGCACCGCCGTGGTGAATCCGTAGCGACCCGACACCTCCAGAAAACGGCGGCGGCCCTCCGACACCGGCTTCGAACCATCATTGCGCTTGCTCATCGCACTCCTCCTTGCGTTGGATTGGAATCAACCTCGCCATCACCGGCCGCCCCCTGCCGCTCTTCGTCGACAATCAGCGCAGCCACGAAAAAAACCATGCTCAGCAATACCAGCAGGAACTCGCCGACGTCATTCAGCCGCCACGGCGCCGCGCCGAACTTCACGAAAGCGATGCGCAGCCCGACATTCAGAACATAGAACGCGATCAGCGCGCCCGCAATGCCGAACAGCCATCGCGGCGCAGGCGCTGTGGTGTCGGAGTCGCGCTGCATCGGCATTCCTTCAGTCTGGGCGGAGCAGGATCTTGGCGGCGCCGCTGCGCCCGGCATCCAGATCGGCGAACGCGGCGGCACCCTCGGAGAGGGTACGCTCTTCGACCCATTCGAGCCCGCCGAATGCGCCGCCGTGCAGCGCCGCGACCGTTGCGCGCAGGTCGGCCGTGGAATAGGTATAGGTGCCGATCAGCGTGATCTCCGCGAGCGTCAGCTTGCGCATGTCGATTTCGCTTGCCCAGTCGGCCAGCCCGATGTGCATGACGACGCCCCCCGGCTTGACCGTTGCCATCGCGGCATTGCGCGTGGCCGCGGCGCCCACGGCGTCGATGACCAGGTCGAAGGCGTTGTCGCTGTGGCTGGCCGGATCGACCGGATCCACCACGTCGAGCCTGCCGGCACGACCGGCGGCTGCTGCGGCCGCGCGGCGCAGCGCATTGGTCTCGGCAAGCCTGACGTCGCGACAGCCGTAGGCCTGCGCGAGCAGCGCCGACAAAAGACCGACGGCGCCGCCGCCGATGACCAGCAGGCGCGCCTCGGGCAGCGGACGGCTCAGCGCCCGCATCGACAGGTTCAGCGCATGCAGCGCGGTGGCGGCAGGCTCGGTCAGCGCGGCGGCGCGTGCGGGCATCGCCTCGGGGATCTCGATCAGCGTGCGTTCCGGCACCGCGAGGCGCTGTGCGAAGCCGCCCGGCCGGGTCATGCCGATCATGGTGCGGTGCGCGCACAGGTTGTCGCGCCCACTCACGCAATAGTCGCAGCGGCCGCAGGTGATGAGCGGATTGACGGTGACCCGCTCTCCTGCCCGCGGCCCGTCGAGGACGCGCGCGGCGAGTTCGTGTCCGAGTATGAGCGGCGGATTCCGGCGCGGATCGCGGCCATGGTAGGCATGCATGTCCGAGCCGCAGATCCCGGCGGCTTCGACCGCGAGCAGGACGTCGCCGCTGCCGCGCACCGGGTCCGGCTCGTCGCGGAACGTGACCTCGTTGGGCGCGGTATAGACGAGTGCTTTCATCGGACGGTCATCCTGCCGTGAAGCCGCCGTCGACGAACAGCGTCTGCCCGGTCACGTAATTGGACGCCCGGCTGGCGAGGTAGACCAGCGTGCCGCGCAGGTCGTCGAGCTCGCCATTGCGGCCGACCATCGTGCGCGCCGCCAGCGCCGCCGCCCGCGCCGGATCGGCGAACACCCGCGCGGTCAGTTCGGTCGGAAAGAAACCCGGCGCGATGGCATTGCAGGTGACACCGCGGCTCGACCAGGCCTGCGCCAACGCGCGCGTCAGCTGCATCACCCCGCCCTTGGAGGCGCCGTAGGGTGCGCCGTCGGCGAACGCGCGCACCGACTGCAGCGAGGCCAGGTTGATGATGCGCCCCCAGCCGCGTTCGCACATCGCCGGTGCCAGCCGCTGCGCGACGAAGAACGGCACCGACAGGTTGATCTCGATGGTCGCGTCCCATTCCCGCGCGGTCAGCGCTTCGGCGGGTCGCCGCGGATTGATGCCGGCCGCGTTGACCAGGATGTCGGGCGCGCCGAAGCTCAGTCGAGCGCGCTCGAGCGCGGCGGGGAGTGCCTTGCGGTCGGTCAGGTCGCAGGGGATCGCCGCGGCGCGACCACCGCCGGCATTGAAATCCCGGGCCAGGGCGGCGAGCTCGTCCTCGCGGCGCGCCAGCAGGCAGACCGCGGCGCCGGCGTCGACCAGGGTGGCCGCCAGTGCCCGGCCGATGCCCGAACTCGCGCCGGTCACCAGCGCGACACGGCCACGGAGCGAGAACAGTTCGACGAGCGGCAGCGCGGACATCAGGCGGAGGTGTCAAAGGCTTCGCCGGGCAGGTACTTGCGCAGGCGAACATCGGCGCTGCGCGCGTGCGCCTCCATGCCTTCGTGGCGCGAGATGCGCGCGGTGACCGTGGCGATATCGCGCGTCGCGGCGCGCGACATGCGCTGCCAGGTGACGGTCTTGATGAACTTGCCCACCGACAGCCCGCCCGA